>CAYLVN010000041.1:0-14047 GCA_964387115.1 uncultured Fibrobacter sp. | reverse complement strand
GTTTTATAACCAACAGAAATATAAAGAAGCGATTCCCCTTTACAAAAAGGCTGCTGGGGAAGGTGAGAACCCGGCGATCTGCTATTTTAATCTGGCCAATGCCTATTTCCAGCTTGACAGCCTCCCTCAGAGTATTATTTACTACAAATCGATGCTCACTCTTGCGCCTGATTTCTTCAGAGGACACCTGAATCTTGCTATTGCCTATTATACTCTTGAGGATTTCGGAGAGTGCATTGCAGCTCTGAACCGTGCTCTACAGATAACACCCGACCACGAAAAAGCACTCCTTGTGCTTGCCGCATGCTACCTGAGACTGAAAGCCTATCCTGAGGGTGTGACGACTTTTGAGAAGATTACAGCACTGAACCCTCAGAATGAAGATGCATACCTTTCCATTGCGGAAATTTACCGTGAACTCAACGATGTCGATGAAGCAATAAAATGGCTCTCCATCTGCCCTGACTGGGGGAATAAGGAGCAGAAGGTAAACCTTTTCCTTGCCGAGCTCTATGAATCAAAAGGGGATCTTGACAAAGCACTTTACTACCTTAAATTATCTTTCGAAAAAGAGAGCAGTAACAACTGGATGATGTATAGAATCGTGCTTCTTCTTGAGAAGAGCGGTAATGATATGGTTGCACTCGAAGAGGCAAAAAGAGGACTGCAGCTTTTCCCGGAATTCGCCGAACTTGCCCTGCTTGCAGGCAATCTCTCTTTCAGGCAGCAGCTTTACGATCAGGCGGCAGTCTATTACACTCTCGCCCGAGACAGGGGAAATCCCGGAGCTGTGACAGGGCTGGAAAATATCCGTTTAATCAAAAACAGAGAGAAGATATCAAAGTGACCTCAGATACCCGCGTAACTTTCAGGCTCCAGAGAAGATTTATAATTTTTGAAACAGCTGTTGTGGTTTTTGTGTCAGGTATTATCGTCCTGTCCTGGATTCCGGCAGCCCTCTCCTTTGCTTCTTATGGTGTCTTTCTGGACTCAACGGTAAAAGCGGCAGTTTACATAAACGCAACAGCTGTAATAATCCTGTTGTTTATGTCCAGGATAAAAAGGGAGCTTCACAAAATAGAGTACATCATAACCGGCGACCGGATAATCATCAAGAGCCCATACCGCACGGTGGCAGTGCGTTTTTCTGAAATCCGGAGCGTGAGAGTATCAAACATTTTTCCCGGAAGAGAGATCCTGAAAATCAACTCCGGTAATTCACCTGTCAGAATACCCCTCTTCCTTGAAAAGAACCGATCTTTTCTGGAGTTACTTGAATCGGAACTCATTCAGCAGGGGAAATCTGAGGCTATTGACACAGCAGAATTCAGCAGAGCAAAAAACAGAAGTGAAATCTACTACAGAGATTATCTCTGTTCTCTAAAGGTGTTTTATCCTCTGATCGGAGTTTCGATTTCACTTTTCCTGGCCAGCATACTCATTTCTGAGCTCTACTGGGACATGGACTTAATAAGGCAGTTGCTCTGGTCTGTTTATGGCTTATTCTTCCCGGTAAGTGCATACGCGTTCTGCAGATGGCACATCAACCGTGCCGCATTTAAAAACATCAGTGCCTTACCCAGGCGCTGTGTTGCCGGTCAAAAGGACTACCTGATTTATGGTTTCATTTCTCTGCTTATCTTCATGATCTCAGGAATCTGCTTCAGATTGATTTTCCAGATAAGCTGAATCGAGAGCTGGGGGAAACGCAGCCACAGCGGCTTTAAACCAGCAGTTCCACCCCGTATCCGCTGTGCTTTGAAAGATCCAGAAGAATCGGTTTGATTTTCTGACGATTTTTGGTCTCATAAAGGATTATTTGAGGATTCTCGAGATTTTCCGGATTGTCTTTTGCAACCACCCCTACATAGCCATCGACTTGTGATAACGGGGATCTTGTGATTCTGATCCGTGCCCCCACAGGGTAAAGCGGCACCATCGTGCAGAGTGTCTTTACTATATCAGAATTAAGTTCAGTTCCGCTCCTCTTAATAATCTCCTTTATTGCATCCTTGGCAGGAATCGGATCAATCAGCTCCTGCGAACGACCCGAGATAAACGAATCGTAAGTATTGGCAACAGCAACTATCTGAGCGAACCTGTTGATCAGATTCTGACGTGAGAAATCTTTCAGAGGCGGACGGTTATCCCCCGAAAGTCCCTGCGGATACCCGCTTCCGTTCTCCTTCTCGTGGTGCTGAAGAGCAACAGAAGAGCTTGTTGCAGGGATCGCCTGGTTCTGAGTCAACATAAGAAAACCTATGACCGTGTGCTGCTTGTAAATATTAAACTCTTCGGGACTATACTCAAAAAGTTTTTTCTCGTGAAGTTCCCCGGGAAGCGCCACAAGGCCCATATCATAGTTTAGAGCCCCTATGCCAAGCTGTCTGAGCTCTTCATAGGAAAATCTGTATTTTTTTCCGATGCACAATGAGGTGATTGTCACATTAAGGGCATGGGAAAGAAATCCGGGTTTTGCTTTCTTTAATGCTGAAAGATTGAGAACTATTGATGACTGGCTCATGATTTCATCTATGAAGTCATGAAGCGTTTTTGTCATTCCGGTATTCAGAATAAACTTATTGAGGTGCGTACGGTTTTCATGCAGAATATTCTTTATCTCTTCGGTGCTGTATTTGTGGATCTCTTTTACAGAGTTGCTGAGGTTTTTTGATGCAGCCTCGATCTCCACATACATTTTACGCTGCACTTCTTCAGAAACAATCGTTTCGGGTTTGGCCACCTCTGTACCCTCGATTTCCACAAGGATACTGCTGTAGCCAAGTTCTTTCAGCCTTTCTTTGTAGCGTTCCTTTATTTTAAATCCGGAAGCAAGAAGCAATTCACCAGTAGGCAGAAAAATTGATTCCCCCAGAACCATATCCTCAGTCAATTCATCGATACTGTAGCGAACCACTGTGCACCTTTCTTACATGTCACTTTAATGTTACATCCCTAATTATACAACCCATGTTTTTTGATTTAAAGAGTTATTTTGGAGACCAGAAGGTATTTTCCAGGAATAAAAAACCTCCGGAGGAAACACCTTTTGATTTCCAGTATTAAAGACATCTGTTCGCCTGATGATCCCGATATCCTCCTTTATAGAACACTGAAGAAACCGCTGACACACAGGCGACAGGGAGTTTTTATTGTCGAAGGAGACAAAGTGGTCAGACGTTTTCTTCAAAGCAGCCTGACCGCAGTTTCTGTTCTGTTGACAAATTTCCAACTGGACCTTTTCAGGTCTGCCCTGGAACAGAGAAGTGAAAGTATAAATGTCTTCCTTGCCTCCGCACAACTGCTGAAAGAGATCGTTGGTTTCAGGTACCATCAGGGCATAATGGCGGCTGGAATTGTTCCTGAAAATATATCTTTACAATCAGTTGCACTTCAGACTGCCCCGCCCCGACTCTTTGTGGCCCTGGACAGACTTGAGAGCGCAGAAAATACCGGTGTCATAGTGAGAAACTGTGCGGCTTACGGAGCCCAGGCCCTCCTTATCGGTCCAGATTCAACTGACCCGTATCTGCGCAGGGCAGTTCGCAACTCCATGGGTGCAATTTTCATACTTCCGGTCGTATACGCATCCGATTTACCCACTCAGTTGAAATATCTCAGAGATGAGCATGACTTCTGTATCATAGCCGCCCATCCCAGAGAAGAGAGTGTTCCGTTGCAGAATGCGGATCTGCGCAAAAATCTCTGCATTGTCTTTGGAAATGAGGGGGTCGGGATTTCTGATGCGGTGCTGAACCAGTGCGATATGCAGGTGCAGATCCCGATGTCACAGGGGATAGATTCACTGAATGTGGCCTCATCCAGCGCGGTTTTCCTCTATGAAACGCTGAGGCAGCGCTCTGGAAATGAGCAGCAAACCGTGGCGTAATCTGCTTTATCAGCCCCCCGGCATAAGCCAGAGACAATCATACTGGATACATGTTATATTCTATCTGAGCAGTTTCTGTAATTATTGATGGATCTACACAGAAACCTGGTTATAACCTCTGAAAACTGAACCCCGGGAACAATACTTTTATGAAAAACCGTGACTGGCTCAAAGACCTGAATCCTCAGCAGCTTGCCGCTGTGACCCACGGTGATGGCCCGGTACTGGTAGTGGCGGGGGCCGGAAGCGGTAAAACTCGGACACTTGCCTGCCGTGTAGCATGGCTCATTTCACAGGGTGTAAACCCCGACAGAATTCTCCTCCTTACCTTCACCAGGCGCGCCGCACGGGAGATGCTTGACAGGGCATCATCGGCAATCGATGATCAGGCAGCCCTGGCAAGGGTCTGGAGCGGAACTTTCCATGCCGTAGCAAACCGCCTGCTGAGGGTCTACAGCAAGGTTTCAGGCATTCCAAGCGATTTCACAATCTTAGATCAGTCCGATGCGGAAGATACGCTTGATGTTATCAGGCAGAAGGTTACAGATGCGCAGAAAAAGGGACGATTCCCCAGAAAAGGCACCCTGCTTTCCATTTATTCCCGCAGAATGAACTCCGGAGAGGAACTTGAGGCGATACTCAAAAAACTTTATCCCTGGTGTGTCAAGTGGAAAGAAGAGCTTAAAACCATTTTCAAGGAATATACAGCTCTCAAGCAGAAACGAAACACTCTCGATTACGATGACCTTCTTCTTTACTGGTACTATCTGCTCGAGGACCCGAAAGCTGCAGAGCAGATCTCCGGACGCTTCGATCATATCCTGGTGGATGAGTTTCAGGACACAAACAAACTCCAGTCAGATATTCTTGTCAGAATGCGCAGCAGCATCAAAAATATAATGGCTGTTGGTGATGATGCCCAGAGCATTTACAGCTTCAGGGCTGCGACTGTGAGAAATATGCTCGATTTCCCTAAGCTTTTCCCGGGGACATCAGTTGTTACTCTCGAACAGAATTACCGCTCCTGCCCTCCGGTTCTTGAGACAACAAACGTATTGATTTCACAGTCAAAAGAGCGTTTTTCCAAAAATCTCTTTTCAACCCGCCAGGGAGGCGAACGGCCGCAGATTATCACCTGCAAAGATGAGCTTCAGGAGGCGGACATGGTGATAGAGCGGGTCCTGATGCATTATGAGCAGGGTATCCCGCTGCGTAAACAGGCGGTGCTGTTCAGGGCCGGCTCCCATTCTGCATCACTTGAACTTGCTCTGATAAAAAAAGAGATCCCTTTTCACAAATACGGCGGTCTGAAATTTCTGGAAGCAGCACACATAAAGGATTTTGTAGCATTGATACGGATTCTTGAGAACCAGCGCGATGAAATGGCCTGGTTCAGGATTCTGCAGCTTTTCGATGGAGTTGGACCCGCTACTGCATCATCGATATTTGAACACCTGAGACTCAGCAATTTCAACCCTGATTCTCTGGGAAGCGCACCGGTGCCCAAAACCGTTCAACTCGAGCTGCTGAAACTCAGGAAAATGCTTGTCGATCTGCTAAAAAATGAACTTGACCTCTCAAGTCAGCTTGACAGAATACGCACATTTTACAAACCTCTTCTTGAAGACAACTACGAGAACTCATCTCCAAGACAAAGTGACATAGAGCATCTTGTTGAACTCTCCGGAAACAGTCGTTCCAGAACACAGTTTTTGTCTGATCTGGTTCTGGATCCGCCGGTCTCTACAAGCGATCTTGCCGGTCCGCCTCTCCGTGATGAAGATTTCCTGATACTCTCGACGATTCACTCGGCAAAAGGTTGCGAATGGGATGCAGTTTATCTTATTCATGCCGCCGATGGCTGCCTGCCTTCTGATATGTCTACTGAGTCTGATGAAGAGATCGAAGAGGAGCTCCGCCTGGCCTATGTGGCGATGACTCGTGCCCGCGATCATCTCTACGTGCTGTGGCCGCTGCGTTTCTACTCTCGCCCGCAGGGATTCTCAGACAGGCACGTCTATTCCCAGAAATGCAGATTTTTCAATCAGGGCGTAGTTGACACGATGGAAACGGTCACCCTTGAAAAGGAAGGTGAGGAGGATTGCAAAGAAGAGCTGAAAACCCAAAGCGATATTCAGGAGAGGCTGCGGAATTTCTGGGAGTGATTCAATCAAATGGTACCTTGAATAGTAGGCTGGCACGACAATCCGAGCCCCGACTGTCAAGGAGGGGGTCTTTAAAACCTGTAGAAGATGAAAAAAGCCCTCCCTTACGGTCAGGCCTCGGAATATCCCTCACCCGTATCAGAAGTTAAACCAGTAGTACCCGGGAATCAGGGCCTAATACACCCCGGGAGAACGCCGGCAATACACCGCCTGTTTTATGTCTGTATCTTTCAGTGATTGAGAGAAATGCATCACACAGAGCGGGTCGGGGCAGTGTGGAAGCCCCCAGGTGTGGCCGATCTCATGCATTACCTCTTTTAGCAGGCGTTCCCTGAGCAGGAGCATGTTTTCGGGCTGATTGTAGAAAGTCTGTCTCAGCCGTTTAATGGAGACAAAGGCCTGATGTCCCTTCAGGGCTGCCTGCCCGAAAATAAAGCTCAACCCGTCGGTAAAACAGTCTTCATCGATTAACCCCAGAAGAGTTCCCCCGAATGAGTGGCGGATCTCCCTTAAGAATGCAAGTATTGTATCACCTGAATATTGCCCGCGCCTTCTGTCAAAGGCAAAAGAGGGCTTGCTCTGAAGAGGACCGGAGGAGACCTCTACACCCAGTCGTGATGGAAGTTCGGTTTTGAGCCATTCCAGAAGTTCCGGATCAAAAGGCATAAATGGAATGAGGGTGATGGGGGATCTGGATACTTTACTGTCCATAATAGCTATAAGTAAGCAAAGAACCTGCCGTATCTTAAAAGTGCCATTTTGCAGAACTGTTCAGTATGGATCGAAAATGGAGTTACTTTTGCAGGTTGAAATGGATTATAAAGACCTGGATGGTCTATAGCAGATGTAGTCACAAATCTGAAACTTGATAGAGACAACATTCATACTCAAGTGTTGGAACTGAGGTACAAAAAAATGGAGAATGCAGGGCAGAGGATAAGAAAATCAGGCTTTCTGCAATCGGAAATAGAGGCGGCATTTTCAGAGCTGATCCACACCCGCTGGAGTATAGTGGAACCGTCGTGGAACCCTGCCATTGACGTCTACGAAACAGATGAGGCTTACCTCATAGAGGCCGACCTTCCGGGAATCGACTCTTCACATGTCCAGATGCAGCCGCAGGAGCGTTCAGTCACTATCTGCGGCACACGAAAAGTGCTTCTGTCCTTTAACAAGGGACGAACTCTGGTGACAGAGCGGGCAAAGGGGTGTTTCCGACGCAGAATCGAGCTTCCGGGTCCAGTTGACACCAGGAAGGCAAAGGCCAGGTTTATAGATGGAGTCTACGAAATAATTCTTCCCAAGAAAAGCTTATAAAACCGCAAGCCGGGAGATAAAATGACAGATTTTCAGAAGAGATTTGAGCTCAGTCCGCAAGATGCTGAACCACTGATAGATTTCAGCAGACTCGATTTTTCCACCACTGGTGAAATAGAACCGCTCGATGAAATAGTCGGTCAGCCAAGGGCAGTGAGGGCACTGGAGCTGGGTCTTGGAATAAATGAGAACGGCTATAACATTTATATGTCAGGCATGAGCGGCATGGGCAAGAAAGCACTTGTGAAAAAAATGCTCACAGATAAAGCCGAAGGGAGCCCTGTTCCTCCTGATCTTATCTATGTCAATAACTTCCAGCAGGAAGACAGACCTCTGGCTGTTTTCCTTGACCCCGGGAAAGGAAAAGAGCTTAAAAAAGAGATGGACGGGCTTGTCTCAAGACTCAAAGAGGATGTCCCCAGAGCTTTTCGTCAGGAAGACTTCAGCAAAGAAAAGCAACGCCTCACAGAACAGTACGAAAACATGGGCAAAGAGGCATTTGAGAAACTGGAGCGCACGGCAGCCAGAAAAAACCTCTTCCTGCAGGAAACCCCCGACGGACGGGTAATCTTGATTCCCAAGAAAGACAACCACCCTATGAATGCTGAGGAATTTGAGACTCTCACGCCCCTGGAGAAAGAGATCCTCACCAATGATCAGCAGGAAATCGGAAGGATGGTTACAGAGGTAATAAATCAGCAAAAAGAGATAGGCCAGAAGCTCCGTGATGAAGTGCGCAAAATCGAACAGGACTTTGCTTCACGGCTGATAGGACCGGCAATCGATGAAATCAAGAAGAAATTTCCCAATGAAAAACTGCATAAATGGCTCAATACCATAAAAGAGCACATGATTGAGAACCTCAACAGATTCAGGGAAAAAGAACCCGCCGGTCAACAGCAGATGCTTGCATCCATTATCGGGGCAGTTCCCCCCGAAGATTCCTTCATCGACTACTCGGTAAATGTTATAATTGACAATAGCGATCTTAAGGGGGCACCGGTGGTGATCGAAGAATCCCCCAACTACAAAAATCTCTTTGGAACTATCACCGGAACTTTTGACCGTACAGGACGGCTCTTTACAAATTTTCAGCAGATAAAGTCCGGAAGTATCCTTAGAGCCAACGGAGGGTATCTGGTGTTTAACCTCATGGAGGCACTCACTGAACCCCTTGTCTGGAAAGAGCTCAAAAGGACCCTGAAAAGCAGCGAACTGGAATACCACATGTACGATCCCTTCGGTGTCTTCGCTACTTCTTCCCTGAGACCTGAGCCTGTCAATATTAAAGTAAAGCTGGTAGTGGTGGGAAACCCTCTCATTTATCATCTGTTACAGCTTTACGATGAAGATTTCCCGGAGTTGTTCAAGGTAAAGGCCGACTTTGCCCCTGAACTCGATCAGATAAAAAATCCTGAGCTTCTGATGGCCCGCTTTGTTCAGGCACAGAGTAAAAAGCACGGCACACTTCCTTTTGATGCCCAGGCGGTTGCAGAGTTGGTGAAGATCGGCTCCAGGATGGCCGGGGAGAAGGGAAAGATCACTTCTGAACTGAGCCGTATGGCCGATATTGTCAAGGAGTCAAATTTCTGGGCCAATAAAGACAGTACAGCCATTGTAAACGTAGATCATGTAAGGAAGGCAGTGGAGGAGAAAATCTACCGCTCGAATCTTATCGCCGAGCGCATGCGGGAATATATAGCAAATGGAACTCTTCTCATTAATATTGAAGGCACCGCGATCGGACAGATAAACGGGCTGGGTGTCATTCAGCTTGGTGACTACTCTTTTGGCCGGCCCTCCAGGATCACAGCCAGTGTGGGGGCCGGGGCCGCAGGAATAATCAATATCGAGCGGGAGAGCCATCTGAGCGGAAGCAGTTTTGATAAAGCGATGCTGATTCTTGAGGGTTATATGCGCAATAAATATGCGGGGAAACATCCGCTTTCTCTCTCCGCAAGCATCGCCATGGAGCAGAGCTACGGCATGATTGAGGGCGACAGCGCCACAGTTGCGGAACTGGTGTGCCTCCTGAGTGCCTTCGCAGGGATCCCCCTGCGTCAGGACATCGCCATTACCGGATCTGTCAATCAGTGGGGTGAGATACAGGCTGTAGGCGGTGTCACTCAGAAGGTGGAAGGGTTTTATGAGGTTTGCAAACAGATGGGACTTACTGGGAATCAGGGTGTCTGTATCCCTGCATCAAATGTAAAAAACCTTGTCCTGAGACGAGAGCTGATCGATACAATGCGCGACAACATGTTCCATATCTGGGCTGTAAAGAATGTGAATGAGGCTATTGAGCTTTTAAGCAGTACTGCAGCCGGGGATCTGAATGAACAGGATACATTCCACTGGCGGGTTGATCAGAGGCTTCTGGAGATGCTTGAAATAGTCAAGCAGCAGAAGGCTTTCCCGGTTGAAAGGGATTACCCGGCCTGGAATCCGGGGGCCAGGGAGTCACGCGATCCACGGCCAAAGTTCCCGGGAGAAGAAAAAAACTGAGGAGAGTAAACGTTCAGGGTTCAGGGTTCAACGTTCAGCGTTAACCAGGAATGAATCTTTCGGCGTCCTTCGTTCAGCGTCAGTCAGGAATGATCCTCTTGACGTTCTTTCATTGATCGCTAATCAAGAATAAATCTCTATACCACAGGTGTCACGTGGTACTCTTTACCTCTTTACCTCTTTACCTCTGAACCTTTGAACCCTGAACCTCTGAACCTTTGAACCCTGAACCTCTGAACGCCGAACGCCGAACGCTGAACCCCTGCCTGAGGCATATTCTTTGCTTCTCAAAAGAAAAGTAGACATCCACCCTTTGCAAAGGCAGAGAAATGGCAGAAAACCGCACAGTACAGAACAAGCAGCCGGAGATGAATTTTTCTTTCTGGAGATTTCTGATATGGGGAACGATTCTGACGATTCTTTTTTCATACATTTTCGGTTCCTTTTCTGTAAAGGATCGTGTGACTATTCCCTACTCGGTTTTTAAAGAGCAGGTCAGGGATGGAAATATCGGGGAGGTTATGTTCAAGGGTAATGAAATCATGGGAAATTTCAAGGGGAAATACACTGGTGCTGATTCTGTATCGTATGGCTATTTTAATACGGTAATGCCTGCTATAGATGATGGGGGTTTAATTTCGCTGCTTGAGGAGAAAGGGGTTGTAATCCGGGCAGAACTTTCGGATGGGTCAAGCTGGTGGATGAGTCTTCTGGTACTTCTTTTTCCCTGGCTTTTTCTGATCGGCTACTTTGTCTATGCCGGCAGAAGGTTGTCCAGTCAGATGAAGGGGATGCCCGGGACAAACATTTTCGGAATCGGCAAATCAAGGGCAAAGCGGTTCCGCAAAGAGATGTCGGCTGTGAAATACAATGATGTAGCCGGTCTGACAAATGCCAAGACGGACCTGCAGGAGATAGTTGAATACCTGAAGGACCCGCGAAAATTCACCTCGCTTGGAGCCACAATCCCCAAGGGTGTGCTTCTTATGGGTCCCCCTGGAACCGGAAAGACACTTCTCGCCAGAGCAACCGCCGGAGAGGCGGGCGTACCGTTTTTTAGCACCAGTGGTTCAGAATTCATCGAGATGTTTGTCGGAGTCGGAGCTTCACGGGTGAGAGATATGTTCGAGAATGCGAAAAAGGAACATCCGGCAATAATCTTCATTGATGAGCTGGATTCGGTGGGACGTGTGCGTGGAGCGGGCCTGGGTGGCAGTCATGATGAACGGGAGCAGACACTGAATCAGATTCTCACGGAGATGGATGGTTTTGAGCCTTATGAATCTGTGGTTGTGATAGCCGCAACAAACCGCCCTGATGTCCTTGATCCTGCCCTTACGCGGCCGGGACGATTTGACCGCCAGATTACCCTTGATCTGCCTCAGAAAAGTGCCAGAATAGAGATCCTTAAAATACATGCCCAGAATGTGCCTCTCGACAATTCTGTCGAGCTTGAGAACATTGCCGCCCGCACTGTAGGGTTCTCTGGTGCCGACCTTAGAAACCTTGTCAATGAGGCTGCACTGCTTGCCGGGCGCAAGGGAAAGAAAGTCGTTGATTTTAAAGATTTCGAAGAGGCCCAGGACAAAATCCTTCTTGGTGCAGAGCGTGAGGACAGACTGGTAGATCGCGACAGACAGATTGTGGCATACCATGAAGCAGGTCATGCACTCATGGCCAAGCTTCTCCCTGAAACCGACCCGCTGCAGAAAGTAACAATAATAGCCAGAGGACGTGCTCTGGGGGCTACGGAACAGATCCCCGATACCGACCGTTTCAATTTCAGCCGCAATTACCTTCTTGCCCGTATCGCCGTCGCCCTTGGAGGAAGGGCATCGGAGAAACTTGTTTATGATGAATTGACAAACGGCGCTGCTGAAGATCTCAAGCAGGTAACGCAGATAGCCCGCAAGATGGTATGTCAATGGGGAATGAGTGAAAAACTGGGTCCGGCAACTTTCAATCAGGGAGAAGAGCATCCGTTTCTTGGAAAAGAGCTCTCTCAACCACGCGATTTCAGTGAATACACCGCAAGAATCATTGACGAGGAAGTCCAGCGAATCATTCTGGAGCAGGAGAGCCGCGCCCTGGAGATCCTTGCCCGGAACCGTGGCAAGCTGGATCTCCTCGCCTCTTCTTTAATGGAACATGAAACGCTGGAAAACAAAGATGTCGATATCATCCTCTCAACAGATCCGGATATACCTGCTATACAGGGGAGAAAGGCTGCGTAAGATCAGTGGCTGGCAGGAGGAAAGTATCTTCCGATCTTGCGAAACAGAGACTTGTCCCCTTTAAGGACTATCTCCCCTGCCATCACGGCCTTTATCGGATCCTCTTCCCTGTGCACTATCTGTGTCCAGACTTCACTGGAACAGGATATTGACAAATCAGGCGACGGATGTTCCACACCGGCGATACAGTTGCCCCTGTTGATCTGAAGATAAGTCATCATCTCTTTATCAGGAAAGTTAAACTGAATCGCGCACCTTACATCCTTCGTTGCGACAGGATCGACACTCAACACCATCTCGTTCATCATTATCCGTATATCATCTCTGGTCTTTTTCCTGATCTCTTCCAGATCTCCACCGTGGGAGGCATATTCCCAATAAATATTGGAATAGTCCGCAAAGGTCTTGAGATCAGGTGCAAGCGGCAGGCAGATATCATTCATAATTTCTTCACTTATCATACCATCTGATGCAAATGACCTTCCGGCCTTGATAAGCGCAGTCTCGATGATCTTTATAGTTTTGGGCTTAGTATCATTAAACTGCATAAAAAAGGATTCCGGACGTATCATTGCTCCGCAGAACTCAATCCCGAATCCTTCCGCATAAAGTCTCAGAGATTCCACTGCGCCTCTGTAGTGACCGGGGTCCTTCAAACCTCCGACTATCAGGGCCGACATTTTTTCAGGTCCTCTCTGCGGGTACCTGAGATTGTTATGGTCTTTTCCTGTGGAGCTGAGTTTTATCCCAGGGGCAAGGAGCGGAAGAGTACGTTCCATGAAAACTTTAAGGCTGCTGCTGAGAGAATAAGCATAAAGGGGAGATGTCATGACCAGGCGATTACAGTCGAGAAACTTGTGAAGAAGCTGGTGCCCGTCATCTTTCTGTATGCATTTTCCAGGTGTTCCGGTCCAGCAGTTAAAACATCCTCTGCAGCTCCCCAGATTAATCGCGGTAAGATCAATAATCTCAGGTTCAATTCCAGTATCCCTGATACCGCTGACAAACAGCTCTGCACAATATTCTGTAAACCCGCTTTTTCTCGGGTTTGATTTCAGTATTAATATTTTCAATTAGAGATTTTCCTTTAATGCAAGAGTCATCGTTCCCTTTGCTATAAGGTTTCTTCCTACAGAAGCATCTACTGTATACGAAATCAATGAACCGAAAGACCGGTCAGTACAGGCTGTCATACGAAGAGTATCTCCCGGGGTGGCCGGGTGAGTGAATTTCATGTTTGCAGCTGCAAGAAAAAAGATCTCGGGCTGTGAGGATATCTGGCCGCCTTTTTCCACCTTAGAAAGTCCCCAGAGCAGGCCTGCAGTCTGCGCCAGGGCATCAGTGACAAGCACTCCGGGCATTATAGGCAACCCGGGGAAGTGACCGGCAAAATGAGGCTCTTCCGGTCGAAGTTCTCTTTCTGTAATAATAGTCTGATCCGGTACCAGTTTAACCACTCTGTCCACAAAGAGAAATGGTGGTCTGTGCGGAAGGATTTTCATTATAGATTCAAGAGTGTACTTCTCTGACGGCATCATTGAACCTCCTCTGTGTTTTTTGGGTCAGGATCCCATACTGTACCCTTATCGAGTATGCGAATCTCCTCCATCATCCTTTTTCTGACTCTGTCGGCGAAATGAGAGGCGCGTTCATCTTTTTCCGGAAACATCGGGGGCAGATCCCTGATTGTAAATTTCATCCTGAACGGAGGCACCAGGCTTCCGGGAATCTTTGCCATAAAAGGGCACTCACTGTGGACAACCACCGGGATAACAGGGTAGCCGGTTTCGATGGAAAGCCGGAAAGCAAGATCCTTGAAGGACATGAGACGCGCAGAACGGGAACGTGTCCCTTCCGGGAAAATCAGGATACTTGAACCAGACCTGAACATTTCTTTACATTTGTTTATAGCGGTCGCCATCGTCGCTACTGAATCT
>CAYLVN010000040.1:0-14103 GCA_964387115.1 uncultured Fibrobacter sp. | reverse complement strand
CCCGATTTGAGTATCCTCTCTACCTCATCGACCATACCCCGGGCCAGCCGCTGCTCCAGACGACTGTCGATTCTCTCCCTGAGCAGTTCTCTGTCCCAGCGCGTGCAAATCACCAGAGGATCGATCTTCTCTACCGGATCACCCTCCTCAAACCCCGGGTTGTCACGTTTATAAAAGGCAATTTCGAGTGCTCTTATTATCCTTTTTTTACTTTTAAGATCGGTTTTTCTGAAAAGCTCCGGATCGGTCTCTTCCAGTTGCTTACTGAGCGACTCTTTCTCTTTACCACTCAGTTCCTCACGCAGTTTTTCATTTTCCGGTACAGGCGCGATACGATAGCCGCGCAGAACCGATTCCACATATAACCCGCTTCCCCCGACAAGAATCGGGACATGTCCCCTGGACTTTACAGCACTGTAAGCAGCCTGAAAATCTTTCTGGTAATCGTAAAGAGTATAGATTGCCTGCGGATCTACAATGTCTATGAGGTGATAAGGAACGGAAGAGTCATTTACCCTGTATTCATCAAGATCTTTGCCGGTACCGATATCCATTCCACGATATACCTGTCGTGAATCGGCTGAAATTATCTCCCCGTTGAAGAGGCCGGCAAGAAACACCCCCAGATTTGTTTTTCCTGATGCGGTTGGACCGCACACAACAATGAGATCTTTTTTTGCCATTTAGTTTAGATACTTGCGCTTGAATTTTATTTACAATATAATTACATTTATGCAGATTTTTTCCCGAAGACTGTTGCCGGTTCTGATTACCCTTGCACTTCAATGCGTGATACCATCGGGTACAGATGATCCCTTCAGGATGTCACTACCGAAAAATACATCTGATACACTGTCTCCTTATGCAACTGTTGCTCTTTGTTTCTCAAAGGAGATCTCAAATCCGGAGCAGGTTTCTTTTAATATTTTGCCTGTGTTTGATCAATATTACTTCACTGTCTCTGAGACTATGGATACGGTTTTTATCGTACCATCCCAACCTCTCCCCGGTAATTGCCGTTTTGTAATACGTCCGGCACAGGAAATTCTGTCGTTCAATAAAAAGCCACTCTCCTCTGACTCTGTAGTATTCTATACCTATCCGTTCGAAAGAGAACCCAACAACAGCTTTTTAACTGCAGATTCCCTGCCCAGGAGACTGTTTGGAACTATTTCCACCATTAATGACACCGACATCTTCGTGGTACGCGATACTTCTCTGCGCAAGTTCTATATGACATCTTATGGTTCCCAGACAACATTTATTATCCGTGACAGCTCTGGAAACGCTACGATTGGACGCAACTTCCGGAGCAAAGACACACTTTCAGCACCGTCTCATTTTAAAGCACCTCTTTACCTGCTGGTCTATCCCTGGCACAATTCTGTGGGAGGACACTATGATATGGGCTATATACCGGGTAAAACCAGGTCCTCTGAATGGCAGTTTTGATTAAACTCCCCTGTTCCTTTCCGATGCGATCTTTTTCTTACAGCAAACCTCTAAGGGATTCTTGTAAGTTTATCATTGACAACAAATTAAAAATAAGGTAACTTAGTTAACAGTCTTTCCAGGAGGTCCTTTGGGGACATCAAAACCCGTTGTTTCGGTTATTGGCAGGCCGAATGTAGGAAAATCGAGCCTGTTTAACAGGGTTATCGGTAAACGTATTGCTGTTGTCGATGACATAGCCGGTGTTACCCGTGACCGTCATTATTTTACAGCGGAATGGAACGGTTACCAGTTTATTCTCATTGACACTGGCGGGATGCTTCCAAACAGCCGTGAGGCCATGGCTGAGGCGATCCATGAACAGGTACACATAGCTGTAAAAGAATCTGATGTGGTTCTTTTTCTGGTCGATGCAAAGAGTGGATTGACCGATCTGGATCTGATGATTGCAAGACAGTTGCGTAAAGAAGCATCGGATAAATCGATCCTGGCCGTT
This sequence comes from uncultured Fibrobacter sp., assembly GCA_964387115.1. Taxonomy (GTDB): domain Bacteria; phylum Fibrobacterota; class Chitinivibrionia; order Chitinivibrionales; family Chitinispirillaceae; genus JAAYIG01. Next base: position 12,155 of record CAYLVN010000040.1, on the reverse strand, counting down.
AATAAGGCAGAAACAAAGTCTGCAGAGTACGAGCTCGATACATACAGGGCTCTTGGAATTGATGAAATCTTTCCTGTTTCGGCTCTTCATGGAAACGGTGTCGCAGACCTGCTCGATTCTATTGTTAAAAGACTTAGTAAGAAGCACTCCCCACCGGAGGAATCACTCGAACCGGAAATAATGCTTGCCATAGTCGGGCGGCCCAATGCCGGAAAATCATCACTGGTAAATAAGCTTCTTGGACAGAACCGCATGATCGTTCATCATGAGCCAGGAACTACCAGGGATTCAATTGATTCTGAGATGCTTTACAACGACAAAAGAATTGTTCTTATCGATACTGCAGGACTGCGCAAACGTTCTCATGTTAAGCAGGACATGGAGTACTACTCAAATCTCAGGGCTATTCAGAGTATTGAACGCTGTGATATATGCGTATTGATGGTGGATGTAAAAGCAGGGATTGGCGTGCAGGACCTGCGGATCCTCAGGAAGATCCAGGAGTTGCACAAAGGTGTCCTTCTTGCGTGGAACAAATGGGACATAATGGAAAAAGATCACCGGACTTTTGACCAGCTTGTAGCCCAAACCCGTAAAGATTATATGGAACTGCGCTTTATACCAATGGTCTCAGTTTCAGCAATGACCGGGCAGAGAATTACAGCAGTCATCGAAAGTGCGCTTGATATCAAAGAACGGCTCAAAACCCGGGTTCCATCAGCGGATTTCGAAAACAAGGTGTTCAGCTGGGTCAGAATACATCCTCACCCTGCCATCCCGGAGAATCCGGTCAGATTTCTAGGCGCAAAGCAGGTGGATGCACCATTCCCGCTTTTCCGGTTCTTTGTGACAAATACTAAAGAGATCTCTCCTGCTTATATAAGATATCTTACAAACAAGATTTACGAAAATTACAATTTTGACGGCTGTCCTGTAACACTGGATTTCCGGCCTATTGCAAAACCTAAACATGGCGCTACAGGACATCCCATAAGATCCGATGAGGAGGAAACGTGAAAATCGGAATATTAGGCGCAGGAAGCTGGGCCATCGCCCTTGCGGCTCTGCTGCATAAACGGGGGCACCAGTTAAGCATGTGGGAATTCAGTCCTGCAGATGCTGAAATGCTACGCACCAAAAGAGAACACCCGGTTAAACTTCCGGGAATACATATACCTGAATCTATCAACATCGTTACTGACATCCGTCAGGTAATCGAAGCTTCTGAATATATTGTCTGCGCGGTTCCATCTCAGACTATGCGCTCTACAATGCGGAACATGGTCAAATCAGTACCAGTATCAGATGTTGACAAAATTAAAGGATGGATCATTGTAGCAAAGGGCATCGAGACAGGCACACTCAAACTGATGACAGATGTGCTGCTGGATGAAATACCCGGGTTGAATACAGATAAACTTCTTGCTCTTTCCGGACCTTCTCATGCTGAGGAAGTCTCCCGTGATATCCCTACTACTATTGTAGCGGCATCAGAAAACATTGCACTCGCTGAAAAGATTCAGGAGGCATTTTCTACAGAAACATTCCGTGTCTACACCAATACCGATATGCGCGGAGTGGAGCTGGCCGGAAGCGTGAAAAATGTTATCGCGCTTGCTGCCGGAATCTGCGATGGACTGGGGTTGGGGGATAACACCAAAGGTGCTTTACTTACAAGAGGCATAGCTGAACTGATGCGTCTGGGAGAAAAGATGGGTGCCCAGAGTGCAACTTTTTCAGGCCTGGCCGGCATCGGAGACCTTATTACCACCTGTGTAAGCAAGCACAGCAGAAACAGAAAGATGGGCGAGCTTATCGCATCCGGACTAAATCTCGAAGAGGCCCTCGGCAAAATGACCATGGTTGCCGAAGGAGTACAGACAACAAAATCAGTCTACGATTTATCAATCAAGCTCGACATAGAAATGCCTATTACCCATGAGGTTTATAAAACACTCTTTGAGGGCAAAAGCGCCAAGCTCGCCGTCAGGGACCTTATGGTAAGAGAATCCAAACCTGAATGGTGGTGAAATAAACCGATCATTACAAGAGGTATTTATGGTCAATTTGAAAAAGGCGTACTATTCGATCAGTGAAGTCTGCAGCCTGACTGGTCTCGAACCTCATGTGCTTCGATATTGGGAGAGTGAATTCCCTCAGTTGCGCCCCAAAAAGAACCGTGCCGGGAACAGAGCCTACAGGCAAAAAGATATTGATGTCGTAAATTATATCAAATTCCTGCTTTACGATGAAAAGTTCACCATTCCGGGCGCAAAGAAAAAACTCTCAGAAACCAGAGAAATACCTCAGACAGAACAGCTCAAACTCGATCTTCCGGAAACACCTGAACCTTCCCCCGTAGAGGAACAGGAGTGCACACCCGAAAGTAAAGCCGAGAACATATACGGTGAAATAGCTCAGATCAGAACAGAACTCTCCTCTATACTCTCGATTCTCAAATCTTAGCGCTGGCGGACCTTCTTAACCAGTATGGGCCTCAGCGCCTCCCACACAGATGAAACAGAAGTGTATGAGTCGATGGAATAATACTGATACCAGCCACAGTTCCTTAAACATTCACGCATCTCTTTTCTCCCCTGCACCGCTTCATCAGAACTTAACCATGATGTCAAGTTCTGATTCCTGAGATCCGGTCCTTTTTTTCCAAGTATGTGACATGGATAATAAAGATATCCATCAGGAGATATGATTACCGATGCGGCAGAACACTTGCGATTCCTGTATGCACTGAAATATCCCTGAGGTGTATGAATTGTATCAGGATATGTTTTTCTCAAGCGAAGCAGTTCTTTTTCAAGCAGTCCTATATCAGGGAAATAATCCTCTGTTTTGTCCATATGAGCGGCCGGGATCACAACGATATTCGCTTTATGCTCATAACAGAGCTTTACCTTCTCTTCAAGAGCGCCTATTGTATCTCTTGTCACTACGGTCTGTACCGATACCTGAAGAGGAAGCTTTACGAGCTCAGGAAGAAACCGGAACATCTCGAGGTTGTCATGCCCTTCATCGATAGATACATGCAAAAAATCAATGTACTTTGAATACTCATCGATAGGATAAGAAGTAAGATTTTTTACGCTCGTTGTAAAAAGCAGATAAAATTTGCATTTCCTTGCAAACCTGAGCAGTTCTCCGATATCCTCCCGCAGAAGAGGCTCACCGCCTTCAAAGCTCACCATCAGTACCGGGGAATCGGAAAGATTCTTCAGTATCGCTTTAATCTCATCTGTAGACAGATCCTTTACCGCGTTCTTCTTTACATTGCAAAAAGGACAGCCGAAATGACAGCGTGAAGTCAGCTTGAAAGATGCGTAAAAAGGATAAACCGGTTCCCTCTTCAGAACATTAAGCAGAACTCCCCTGAGGGTCGGCAGATAATTCTGTAACGGCATTATTCTCATAGATACTCCGGAACAAAAAGAATAATGAATATAGTATGAGGAGATAACAGGTGTGAGTTGTTTCAGAACCGGGGGTTGTGACTCTTCGACGTTCAGGGTTCAGCGTCCAGCGTTTGCCAGGAATGGATCTTCTTCACCATATTACCCTCTCCCTCTGACTAATTGATTTCATTGCAGATACAATTCAACCGCCAGATATTTTTTCAGTTCCTTTCCTTAGCCCGAAAGGCTTATGTCTATCAGCACAAGGTTTCCTACCTTGCGATAATAAATGAACGAATTGGTCCGGTTCCTATTCCGAGGCCTGACCGTAAGGGCTCACCACTCCGGCCCTGCACACCAAAGGTGCAAACCGGCACGACAATCCGAGCCCCGACTGTCAAGGAGGGGGCCTTGGGACCTATAGAAGATAAGCCTCCCGGGAAATAGAAAAAAAGGCCGGTGAATACAACGTGTCAGGATTGAAACCGGGAACAATGTTAAATGCATATTCTCATTAAAACCGAACTATACCCTTTGAAATTCTTGATTTCTCCAGGGCGATGCCCTTCGCTGGATTAGTTCAGCCTTTCAGTCTGGTAAGGAACTCTCGACTCTTAACTCCTAACTCTTAACTCCTAAACACTTAACTTGCGACTTGTAACTTGCGACTTGTGACTTGCAACCTCATCTCTTAATAATCTGAAGTCCCACCTTGCCGACTCCTGATTCAATGAGCCCGATCTCTTTTGCAGCAGCCCTGGAAAGGTCTATTATCCTCTTTTTTGAAAAAGGCCCCCTGTCATTAATGCGAACCTCAACAGACCTTCCAGTCTTCAGATTTGTAACCTTAACAACAGTATTGAAAGGAAGAGCAGGGTGTGCAGCAGTCAGTGCATTCATGTTAAATATTTCACCACTGGCGGTTTTCCTCCCATGAAACTTGTTTGCATAGTAAGAAGCCATTCCCACCTGATAATATTTCCCAGGTGTCTCTCTCCCGACCCGACCTGTGACTTTCTTTTCCGGCCCCGATATTTCTCTTTCTGATGTTCCTTTCCTGTACCGCGGCGCAGTAGCACATCCAAAGTAAAGAATCATCAGAGAGAAAAGAAGAGCAGATTGTCTGATCAGTGAAAGTTTTATTACCGGTTTTTTTCTCACTTTTATTTCCACAACGAATATTTAAAGAAGAATTTTAATCTCTACTCATTATACCTGGAGACAATAAGGAAAAACAATATTTACTTTCATTTGATAAAAATATTCAAACAGAAAGAATGAGAAGAGGTGGTCTACAAATGGAAAAAGTGCCGCCGCTGGCAAAAAGCCAGGGCGGCTGGTTTTATCTAACCTGGTTAACAACTGCAGGTTGTAAGCTGTACTGCTTGATAAATTCTTCGACCTTCCGGTGAGCTTCATCATCTGTAAACTGGTAGGGTGGATGTTTACAGAAATAAGATGCCGGTCCGTAAAGAGCGCCCCCCAGACCCGCATCAAGCGCCAGTTTACAACACCGTATTGTATCGATAACAACACCGGCACTGTTAGGTGAGTCTTCAACTGAAAGCCGCAGTTCAAGATTCATGGGAACATCACCGAAAAGCTTTCCCTCCATGCGGATAAAGCAGATTTTCTGATCATTCTGCCATGGTACATAGTCGGATGGACCCACATGAATATCCCTGTCGTTGAGCCTTGATGCCGCAACAGACTGAACCGCTTCGGTTTTTGATTCTTTTTTAGATTTGAGACGTTTTCTGTTGAGCATATTCAGGAAATCGGTGTTTCCACCGGTGTTAAGCTGATAAGTACGATCCAGCTTCACGCCCCTCTTCTTGAAAAGATCGGTGAGGGTACGATGAGTAATTGTGGCACCAAGCTGCGCCTTTATATCATCACCGATAATCGGAATACCCTTCTCTTCAAACTTCTTTGCCCATATCGGGTTTGAAGCGATAAACACCGGAATGTTATTGATAAAGGCAACTCCGGCATCAAGAGCGCATTGGGCATAAAACTGTGTCGCCTCTTCAGAACCGACCGGAAGATAGTTAAGCAGAACTTCGGTTCCGGTATTCTTCAGGATATTTACTACTTCCTCACTTGTGGGTTCTTTTTCGCCAGAGAGGATAAAGCGGTCACTTTCATCATAGTCTTTCATGTGCTCCGAAACCCCATCGAGCACCTTTCCCATTCTCACTTTTACACCGGATTTGGGCATATCAGGGCAAAAGACTGCAGTGCAGTTAGGCCTGCTGAAGATCGCTTCGTTTACGTCTGAACCAACTTTGCGCTTATCGATATCAAACGCGGCAACGACTTCGATAGATGATGGTGAGTAACCACCGATATCCCAGTGCATCAACCCTATCGCATCCTGTGGTTTTTTATCGCGATAGTACTGAAGCCCCTGGATTAGAGAACTTGCGCAGTTGCCTATCCCAACAACTGCGATCTTTATCTTGTCCATATCACTGCGACCTCCCTGATGTCATAAGTTTACAATTAAATACAGAGCGACATCCGGACATCTCGTCCTTAAAAGGTCGATCTGCAGAATATTGCAGAGTAGCATGTCAATTAAGATGTCGCAATGATTGTGCCAAACAGAAATCAGAACGGATACGGATTCGCCAGCCTGACTACTCCACTTTCCATGGCGAACCACAGATTCCCGCCCTCATCACGGAGGACCTTAAAAACCTGGGCCGCTGGAATACCAAGCTGCTTAGGATCTGTAATCCATTCATCACCATTGAATTTTAACAAACCAGTCTCTGATCCAAACCAGATCCTGCTCTGTGTATCAACCATAATGCTCAATATTCCAGGCTGTATTTCCATGAAAGTGTTCCAAGTACCATTCTCAAAGCTGTTTACATCTTTTTCACCAACAGCCGCCCACACAACCCCTTTTCTGCTGTCCAGAGCAAGCGCCTTAACATCATTCCAGCTCAGTCCCTTTTTCATGTCATGAAGAACCCACTTTGAACCATCATAAACACTGATTCCCTTGTTGGTTCCTACCCAGATCTCACCCTTCTTACCCGCCATCAAAGCCTGAACCTTATTGCTTACCAGACCCTCTTTGGTTGTGTATTTGGTAACGGAACCACCCTGAATTGAAACCAGACCGTTATCTGTACCAATCCAGACCTTTCCATCAGGTGTCACAGCCATACTGCTTACAGCATCGCTGGGCAGTCCGTTTTCCGTTGTGTAGTTTATAAACTGTGAGCCGTCTCTTACCGCAACACCGTTTTTTCCACCAATCCACACCTTCCCCGCCGCATCAGTCACCATACAGGTAACATCACTTCCTGCGATTTTTCCCAAAGTAGGAAATTTCTTTTCATCAGCCTTCTTCATGCTCGTTGAAAAAACACTCTCCTGAGTTGCGAACCACAACACATCTCTCTGAAGTGTGAAAGTCGTAACAGGCGCCCCAGAAGAAAATACACGCCACTCAGTCGGCTTCTCATAAACGATGGAATCCGCTTTTACATCATCATCACTCTGTGCAAAAGCCAAAGCAGCACCGAAGATGCCTAACAGCATTACTCTTCTGAACATGGGAACCTCCTGTATCTGGAAAAAAATTGCTCGTATTACTGAACCATAAAAAATAAGAGAGATCAACGAAAGTAGCAACAGAAACTCTCATTAAAAATGCTTACAATCATTGATATCACAGTAGAGTAGACGTGCATTTACTCTGTTTCCGCTTACTTTTTTATCGCAGAATAGCCAAAACCCGGATTGCCGGCAAGAATGCGGTAGGTCCAGTAATTGGCAAGTACCTTTTTGACATAACCGCGGGTCTCTGAAAAAGCGATATCCTCAATAAAAAGATCATATTCTTCTTCTTTATTATTGTTGTACCACTTCTGTGCATTGTGCGGCCCCCCATTATAACTGGCCAGTGCCAGTACAACATTTTCATTGAACTGATCCAGAAGCTCCCGGATATACCAGGTCCCGAATCTAATATTGTAAATTGGACAGACAAGCGAGTCGTTTGTATATGCGACATCAACCTTCTCTGCTATATACTTCCCTGTATATGGCATTATCTGCATAAGACCAATTGCCCCTACAGGAGACTTTATGGAAGGATTAAAGATACTCTCCTGCCGAATAACTGCACTCACCAGATATGGATCGACATTATGCTCTGCGGCCTGAGTCTCTATTATATCAGCGAAATAGGGAGGATAGAGAAATCTGTAAAGAGCCACCGGCATCCTGCTCCTGCTTTCCTCCGGAATCCTCCAGGTCAGCCGACGGCTGACCCTGTAGGCCTGGGCCGGTGAATCCCCTGCAAAGTAAAGCATTGCCAGCTCCAGCTGAAGCTTCAGATTTGCAGGGAAAGACTCCTCAAGCTTTTCCAGGAACATTTCCGCAACCGCAGTCTCCCCTATTGACACAAGATAGACACCACGCACATAGTCCGCAGAATCCTCCGGAGAAAGCACTTTTTTTCCCTTAACGGGCGATATCGAGTCCAACCAGTCAAACGCTCGCTGAAGCCCGGGGATTGTATCGAGCTGAAAATCTGCCGTATCCCCCAGAAGCGACAGCATCTGCCTTGAACGATGCGCATAATAATCGTATGGCTCTTTTGAATGAATCTCTGAAAAAACCTTCCCCGCCTCACTCGTCCTGTTCAGAGCAAGCAGACATTTACCTTTCCAGTATGAGACTGAAAGCTTTATCGGAGAAAAAGGATTCTTTTTAATGTAACCATCAAGAATACTCAAAGCCGAATCATATTTCTCCATACGAAAATCACATAACGCATGTCTGAGATAGGATTCATCACGCCTAGAGCTTTTCGGGTATTTAGTGTAGATAGTTTTATAAATAACTTTAGCTTCACCAATTTTCCCCTCTTCCTCCTTGCGCCAACCCAGATGCCACAGGATTTCCAGATTTCTTGAGTGAGAAGGATATTCCTTTACATGACGCTCATACCACTTATCAGCCTCAACTTCTTTTCCCAGCTTTCGATAGGAACGGGCCAGATTCATAAACACATTGGCATCCGATCCAAACCCGCTCTCGATTTTTTTATAATATTTTATCGCATCCTCAAACCTGCCCAGCTCATAGCTGACCTGCGCCCTCAAATACAGATACTTTCCCTCAGGAACTTTTTTCAGTACTCCTTTTTTATCCGCAATCCTGTTTAAAAGCACATTAGCTGTTTTCCAGTCTTTACATGATACCGCGGCAGAAGCAAGTGAAAGCAGGTTATTTCCGCTGATGTGATACTGAGAATCCGCCTTCAGCACTATTTTAGCTATACGGCACCCATCAGCACCTTTGAGTTTGATGGTATCCAGAAGTGAATCTACAGCTCTCCAGTTCCCTTTAATGACCATCGTATCAACAGTATCAGACAAAGCCGGGGCAACTGTTTTCACCTGCGGTGCGGCCCACTTTCTGTACTCCTCCAGCCAGTCGGCATTCATCAAACCTGTGCTGTCATTTTCTAAAACAGAACGGATCTTACCGTAAATGTGATAACGGTATTTCTGAGGCATACGATACCCCAATGCAGCCCTGTATGAAGTCAGGCTGTTTGATACCCGTCCCTGCTCAAATTCGATATCACCGATAAATTTAAAGGCAAGAGGCGCCACCACAGCATTTTTCTGTGCCGCAAGCCTGTAGAGAAACAACGATTTACTGTAATCAGTCTGTCTGTGGTGAATCGTGGCAAGTCTGAAAATCCGTTGAATTGTATCCTCTACAACCGAGTCTTCCAGAACCTGCTTGAGCGCAGAATCATAATCTTTATTTTTTAATGAGACAAAACCGGGAAAAGCGGCCGGGAAAAGACTCTGAGAGAAATCACCGCTGCCATCCGAGGCCATACACAGCACCGGAATAAATAATGTTATGGTGATTTTAACCGCTCTATTCATAAACCCTCTGTTGATATTCCCGATTTCTGCAGAAATCACATGAATATTCCGCCATTTACAGCCAATACCTGACCGGTCATGTAACTGGAATCGGGTGATAAAAGAAAGGAGACCACCGATGCCACCTCTGAGGGGTGGCCAAAACGGTTCATAGGAACTCTGGATTTGAAATCCTTTTTGTTTATGTCTTCTGTCATTTCAGTTTCAATAAATCCGGGCGTTACCGCATTTACAAGCACATTTCTTTTTGCACATTCCTGAGCAAGCGCTTTGACAGCCCCTATAAGCCCGGCTTTTGTCGCCGAATAATGCACCTGTCCCGGAAGTCCGGTTTGTCCTGAGGTGGATGAGATCACCACGATACGTCCGCTGCGACCCAGCACCATCTGCTTAACAACCGGTTTCACCACCCCGAAAAAACTCCTCAGGTTCGTATCTATTACCTCATCCCACTGCTGTTCATTCATAAACACCAGAAGCTCATCACGACGAATACCGGCACTGAGTACAAGCGCACTAAGTGTGTGCTTACCCAGCAACTCTTCCATAGCCGCGGCAGTTTCCTTACGGTCAGTAATATCAAAGCGCCAGAGCTCAGCAGATCCATCAGCCTTTTTTATCTCCTCCAGAGTCTTTTGCGCCTCTGCAGTGTTCTGCCTGTAGTTAATCAGCACATGATAACCATCCTGCGCAGACCTCAGACATACCGCCCGTCCAATGCCTCTGCCTCCCCCGATAACCAGGACTGTTTTTTTCATATTGTTTTTGATTGATTAAAGGAAATGGTGCAGATATCACTCTAACTCAAGCTCAGAACCGTTCACAAAAGCAGGCCCGAACGACAGGAAAAACTGAGCATTTTTCAGCGACTCTGTTTTCTGGATACAGCTAAAAAATTGGTAAATGGTGAACCTTTTATCAAGTATTACCTAACTTTTGCATCATGAAAGGATCAAGTGCATTCAGGGTACTTCTATAAAACCATTTCCCGTCGGGACCCAGATGCGGATTCTACTGCGCTTGCCGTTGCGCAATCGATTGAATCACAGCGGATTCACCCTGATCTGACTGCATAAGTCAAGTATTAATGAGCACATTTCCGGGTTTTACCAGCTAACCGAGATTGGCGCCCTGTTTCAATAACACAGATTGAACATCTGTGGTTCTAACCCTGCTGACTTTCCCGGCCCACGAAGCCAGTGCGGCACAAACCCCGGCCGCTTGTCCGGTCGCCATCGCAGCAGGCATGATCCTGTATGATGCATGCGCTTCATGAGTACCGGAGATACAGCGCCCGGCCGTGAGAATGTCATCACACCCCAGTGGCTTCAAACAACGAAGGGGAATATCGTACGCTTCACCCGGAGGGAGCCGTTCGATACGGGTTCCTCTGCCTTTAGGGTTGTGAATATCAATCGGATATGAACATCTGGCTATTACATCGTCAAAATTCGCCGCCTCCATGACATCCTGGCCCGTAAGAACATATTCCCCCATTATTCGTCTTGTCTCCCTGATACATATATGCACTCCGGACTGAACCAGATAGGAATTTTCAAAACCGGGCACATAGTTTTTTAGAAATTCCGAGACCCCATGAGCCTGTTTTCTGCTCTCAAGCTCCCCGGATGTCAGATCAAAGGTGTCTACCCCCAGACCATAAACCCTGGTGCTGTTCACACTCACTTCAGAATCGTGCGCAGTAGCAAACATCAGCAGATCTTCCCTGGGCAGCTCCAGATTGCCTTCAGCGGTTGCCCTCTCGATCAGATCCCAGAGTCCAAATACACCATACCACTGTTCAGGGTGTTTCCGGACATACTCCTCAAATGCCGGGCGCTCAAAACCGACCATCCTGAAATAAAGAGTCATCGGCTGCACCAACCCATCCCCTTCCCTGCCGATTTTATAAGTGGCGCCCGCTAAAGCCGCCACATCACCATCACCGGTACAGTCAACAATGCAACGGGCCCTTATTGCAAGCGGACCTGACTTGGAATGAAAAAAAACAGTTGAATAGTCCTGTTCCCTGTTAAAAGCAAAAGCAGTCGAATGGAGCAGAATTTCCACCCCGGATTCATCGAGCATCTTCTGGAGAGTAATTTTCATGATTTCCGGATCAAAAGGCATGACATAACCAGTGTGCTCAGAAGGCTCTATCGCTCCACCCTCTTTAATAAGACGATTCACAAGCTCAAGCAACACCCCGTCGATTACCCTTGTGCCTTCTCCATGGTCGGCGGGATAAAGTTCTTTAATTCCGGGCCTTCTGAACTCATACTCCTGAGTATGGGCAGACATAAACGGTATGACCAGACCCACAGTCGAGGCCCCGCCAAGGAATCCGTACCTCTCTGCCAGAACCACGTTTGCACCGGCTTTGGAAGCGCCAAGTGCGGCACCGATACCTGCCGGACCACCTCCCACAACCAGCACATCAGTTGAAGCAACCAAAAGCGCCTGCAATGGCGGGACTGCAATTTTCTCTTCTGTTTCAGGTTTACCCAGAAAAGGCATGATGCTCCTTACAGTTAAGATTTCAGGCTTTTTTCCTGTTAAGCAGCTCGACGAGAATGGAATTGTTTTCAGTCGCCCGTTTCTGAATTATAGGAAGCATGGTGCGGATCTGCTTCTGGAGCTCTTTTTTCTGATCCCATGCTTTATCGATATAGGCCGTAAGGCGCCCCACATTGACAAGATTAAGTGGAGGCATCTCTATCTGCATGTCATCTAAAAAGCCTGTTACTTTGGGAGAGTAAGGAAGAGCTACAAAAGGAATTCCCATTATGGCGGCGAAAATCAGAAAATGAAGCCTCAT
>CAYLVN010000039.1:0-14354 GCA_964387115.1 uncultured Fibrobacter sp. | reverse complement strand
ACCGGCGTCTTCGACGGGCTTGAGCGAAAGAGGGGGCACCCTCTTCCAAAAACTCCTTATTCTTATTTACTGGTATTGGAACTCCCTCTTCCAAAATCTCTTTATTCTTATTTATTACTGGTATTGGGACACTCTCTTCCAAAACTCCTAATTCTTGTTTATTTCTGATATTGAGGGGCACTCTCTTCTGGAAAACTTTTTATTCTGTATTATTTTTGTCAATATCAAGATAACACATATACGCCCCAGTACCCCCTGACATTTGTACCTCATTTTACTTCAAAACCATGTCGATGGTGAAAATAAAACAGGCCATTTAACACAATCATCCCTTATAAATGCTGTTTTTATGCAATTTAAGCCATCTTCTTATGCCAGGTGGTGAAAAATAATTCACCACTTTTTGAACTTTTCATTCATAGTGAAGAAGCAATTCATCCAGTTATCGGGTATATTAAGGGTATGGTTAAAGTATTCGATTACCTGGATTACAGGGAATACCTTCGGGATTACTACCTGGATGCTAAAAGTAGTAAGCCTTTTTTTTCCTACCGTTTTATTGGAAACCGTGTAGGAATGGATTCCAGTTATGTAATAAAAGTTCTTCAGGGCAGTCTGCACATTTCACCAAACAAAATTGGTAACTTTGTTAAACTTCTGGAACTCGATGAAACCGAAGGAGAATTTTTCGAGACTCTGGTTCATTTCGGAAGGGCTAAAACAGAAAAGCAACGCAAGCTCTATTTCGAGAAGATCTTCTCAATTTCATCGATCAAGGCGCAGTGTCTTGATCCCCATCAGTTTGAATTTTTTCAGAAATGGTACTACCCGGCTGTCTGGTCAATTATAAACTGCATCCCGTTTGATGGAGATTACCAGTCACTGGCTGAAAAATGCACACCGCAGATATCTGTACGTGATGCCAGACAGGCCGTGAGTTTACTTTTGAAGCTTGGACTTATTAATAAAGAAGATGACGGCAAATATCATACAAAAATCCAGAATCTTACCACCGGCTGGAAATGGCATTCAAAAGCCATTGAAAGCAATCAGCGGGAAATGATCCACCTTGCGGAGGGGGCAATCGAGCGCTTCGAAAAAGAACTTCGTGACATCTCGACCGTTACAATGAGTATCGATGCCAAATCTCTGCCGGAGATACGTGAACAGATAAGAGTGTTCCGCTCCTCGCTTATAAAATTGGTGAACAGTTATAAAGGATCAAGCAGAGTCTATCAGCTCAACATCCAGTTTTTCCCCTTGAGCAGCGATCTGGAGAAAAAGTCATGAGACTGAATATTTTAATCTCCTGCCTGATTTTAATTCAATCAATGTTCTACATGCAATGTTCGCTGCCGGACACTGGCGGCGGGACTATCGAAACTACAAACGGAATAACCGGTTCCGTTCACAATAATGACAATACCCCGGCCCGCAATTCAGTTGTCAAGCTTCTGCCGGAAAGCTATGATCCTGTTACCGATGATCCGACTGAAGAAAAGTATATTGACACAACTGACAGCAACGGAAAATTCAGCTTCAGGCATATAAGATCCGGAAACTATAATATCCTGGCACGCAGCAGCACATTCTCCACAAGCTTTCTTATCAGGAATATTGATATAACAGAAGATTCCGTATCTGCCGTTTCTCCTGGTTTCCTTGAAAATCATGGGATTATTACAGCAGATTTTTCCAACACCGCATCTCTTGACAGTATGTGCTATATGTACATACCTGGAACCGATATCTATTCTCTTATCGGAAGCGACGGGAAGGCGCGTCTTGACAATATTCCTGCGGGAGTATTTACTGAGGTTCTTCTGAATGACGGCGACAGTAAAAAAGTGAACATTCTTCGTGATGAAATCACCTTGCGGCCTGAAGATTCGGTCACAATTCTGAATCCGTTATGGAAACACAGCCGCAGAATAAGCCTTAACACATCACCTGAAGGTGCCGGTATAAATACAGATCTATACGGATTTCCGGTCCTGATACGCCTGAACAGCAACAACTTCGATTTCTCTCAAGCGCAAACTGATGGCAGTGATCTTTATTTTACAACAGTCAACAACAAACCTCTTCCATTTGAAATTGAACGATGGGATTTTTCAGGGAAGCATGCTGAATTATGGGTAAAGGTGGATACGATCCGCGGCAATGATTCTGCACAGACAATACTTATGTACAGTGGCGCTCTGACAGGCTCAGTTACCTCTTCGCTTAAAAACAGTTCAGCGGTTTTTGACACAGCAGCTTCTTTTCAGGGCGTATGGCATCTGGGAGATGCAGGATTCACTATCGATGACGCCACTGTCAATCAGTATCATGGGACCTCCCCGGACACTGCAAGACCGCTGGCAGCTGAGGGTATAATAGGAACCTGCCGGGAATTCGACGGGTCCTCTGATTTTATCACCATGCCCGGCACTTCAAATGGAAAAGTGAATTTTGGACAGGATGATGAGTACACATTAAGTGTCTGGGTCAGGCACGATACCTTCGACGGGACATCACATTGTATCGTGTCAAAGGGATACGAGCAGCACTATCTAAGGTCAACATATATTTCCCAACCGCCGTCATTGGTACCTCAGTGGGAATTCGTGGAATTCGGTGAAGCAGAAGGTACAGGCACCTGGTATGCTCTGAACGGAACGATTACAGAAAAACAATGGTCTCATATTGTTGGAATAAGGCAGGAAGGAAAACAGCTGCTTTACTGTGATGGCGTCCTGGTTGACAGTACTGTAGACCTCTGGCAGAACGCAGTTTCCAGAAACACCGGCAATGACCTTTACATCGGCAGATTTGCAGAAGCGATTACTGTACCGGTGCCTGAGGGTTTCTGCTATTTCAAAGGGAGCATCGATGAAGTACGCATCCTCAACAGGGCACAAAGCCCTGACTGGGTGCGGCTTTGTTATATGAACCAGAGAACAGACGACCGACTGGTCGTTTTCAGATAACCGGGGCAGGTCTTCGGCCGAGACTCTGTCGTATGGAATTATCAAAATATTTATTAATTATTTGGAGGCATTTATGGATAATTTAAAAAGTTGTTTTCTCAAAATCACTTTTGCATGTCTGTTTATGGCGTTTACCATGTACGCACAGAAACCACAGTTAACAGGAACCGATCTGGTGTGCAACGGTGAATCATTTTTTGAAATGACTCAAATTCGTAACGAACTTTCCAACCTGGCACGGGCAGATGGAGTACTTATCGGAAATGATAATTTCAATCAGGTTGCGGCATCTGGCCAACGCATATCCGTTATTAAGAATAACTTCATAAACTGTAGACCTCAGCCTAAATATCTTGTAACTGATGGTGGCGGTATCGATTTGTTTATGGGCAGTTGCCAGCCCGGTGACAAGAATTGTTCCTTAATTCAAAGTGTAAAAAAAGAATTTTTATTGTATCTTGAGGAAATTAAAAAAAGCAATGTGAAAGCATTTGTGTGGATGGGATATCCTGAAGCTCCAGGTAACCAAAACCTGACAAACAACCAGGCTATATGGACTGAGGTAACTAAGGAAATTATAGCTCAAGTAACCGAACCTAAAGCAATCTATGTTGATTTACTTCCTGTATATGAAGGACATTATAATGAATATTTTAATGCGGGTGACGGCCTTCACCCTAACCTGGCTGGTAGTAAAGCAGCAGCTAAAGCGTTCTGGGATGCAATGAAAGCAGATAATTATGCTTTTTTCGATACCCTCGGACCGGTATCTGTATTTAAACCGGCTATTAACAACAACCAGGTCTTATCTGCTCATATTCTCAGCCAGGTATTGAAAAACGGCAATCTATCTGTGTCATTATCTGTTTATCAGCCATCAAATATCGTTTTGAATCTGACAACAATTTCCGGACGTAACATTCTCAAAGCAGAACAGTTTGCAAGAAGCCATGGGCAACAGACTCTCATGTTTCCAATCGGCTCCGTTGCCCCCGGAATTTATAATTGTCAGGTTAAAGCAGGACAATCGGCAGCACAGTCGACACTGCTTGTACCGTAATCAGTTTCTGTTCAAAATACAACGAATTTGTCATGCCCGAGTTGTTTTATCGGGCATCCATTATTTTAAAGAGAACCGAAGTGAAAACAACTTCTTCAGCGATGAATCATTTAATGACCGGATATTTTCCTTATCCGGTTAATCACCCGTTTCTATATGAGGACAGTTTTTCAAAGGGGATAAAATGTTAAAAAAAACAGTCTTGCCCTTATTGGTCTTCTTGACTGTTTCAACCGGGTACAGTCAGGTAAATATTTC
This sequence comes from uncultured Fibrobacter sp., assembly GCA_964387115.1. GTDB lineage: Bacteria > Fibrobacterota > Chitinivibrionia > Chitinivibrionales > Chitinispirillaceae > JAAYIG01. The sequence continues at coordinate 10,064 of CAYLVN010000039.1, read as the reverse complement.
CGGAACTGTCCAGGACAGCCGTACTAAAGCGCCGGTAAGTGATGCAACTGTCAAATTGCTGGGGTTAAACCTTGTCACCTCTACCGCTGCTGGCGGAGAGTTCAATATCCAATCTACATCTATTGCCAACATCAACGATAGTCGTCTGCAAAAAGCTCCAGCTCTCAATCCTGAGAGACTGCTATTTCTGCATGAAACAGAAGGATTTGCGGATGTCTCAATATTAGATCTTTCCGGCAGGCAACGTGCCCTGATTTTTAACGGAATGCTTACTAGCGGATTCTGGCGGATAATTCCACCGGATCTCTCCCCTGGTATCTATCTCTGCAGGATTCAAACATCTCAGGGCGTTCATGCAATCCGGTTTCTCTCTCAAAGGACAATCTCCGGCACAGCCACTGGAACGATGCAGAGTTTACCGGTGCATGATGTAGAGTCATATACCGGCACAGTTTCTAAAAAGACCGCAGCACCCCTCTCGGTTGATTCACTGCAGGTTTCTAAAAACGGCTACCGTTCTGTAAATTTCCCGATTGATAATTTTCAGCAAACAGGAATAACTGTTCTTCTTGAAGATACATCCGCATCCAATGTCAATATGGCTACTATAGTCCCTGATCCATCCTGGACATGCTTCATGCCCGATGGAATTCCACCACCCGAGGCAGGTGTGGCTGTATTCAGCATCAAACTGCAATACAGTGCAATTCATGATGTGGGAATCACCAAGTTCGGCCACCGCCGTCAGTTCGATATAAGTGGTGGTACCATCACCGGGACTCGAATCAATGGAACAGTTTTTACAGGCGGACTGGATTATGAACTGACGCTTTCCAACGGATCGATTGAGCTTGAGCAGATCAACATTCTTCGTGCAGATAACACCCCGATACTGATGCGCAATGCAGGAGTTGCCCCTGCGGGAGCAGCTTGCGTAAGGGTTGTTCTCGATTTTGAAGCTCCGAATTCAAGCCAGTTTGCCTGGCTTAACACCGGAAAATTTGCCGCAAACCGTATTGTTGACAGCACAGAAAAAACCATTAAACTTGACGTATACGATATTTCGGGTGCGGTTTTGCCGCAAACACGTATTACCATTAAAGATCCTGAGAATGTCGACAATCAGACCTGGGAATGTTTAAAGCTGACCGGAAGCCAGGGCGCGAGTGTGTTTACAGAAAACGTAGCGCTGGGCAACTCTATTAATATCGGGCAAAGCAAGCGTGGAAGTCGAAATATCATTCCAATCACTGGAGGGACAACCACCGGGCGAGTGGTGGGGAAGATACTAAACGGGGGTGCAGACTATCAACTCTCGGGCCTTGATGCCAGGTACACGCTGGCACCTGATGACGGTGAGTTTATCATAGTCAGAAATTGCGGCTCAGGAGCGCTTGTTCCTGTTTTTGAGGCTCGTGTAGATGGCCCTTATAATTATCTCAATGAAAACAGGTATCTGAGCTCCGGTCCAAGTATCACTGGTGGCGGTGTGTCAATTACCTTTTATGAACGTAGATAGAAAAACACCGGAACATATCCGGGACAAAATGCCAGATAGTGACTGGTGATTGTATCGGCTGCAGGTTCAATACAACCTGCAGCCGGATCAGGGTGAATTGCAATTATCTTATGTGCATAATGGCTTTCACAAATTATTTTGCTACAAAGTCTGAATGCACTTCATCTCTTCTCCGATGCATAATTCAGGTAAAACCAAAAAAAATTCAGGACAGGAGGTTCCTATGAGAAAAATGATTAAAACGTTAGTAATGATCGGTTTATTGTGCGGCAGTGCGTTTCCGTTCAAACTCGGTCTGGAGTTTCAAGCTGGTAGTCAGTTGTTGGTAGGTGCAAATATGCGTTTCTCGGATCTGCTTGAAATTAAACCGCAGCTGGGATTTAAGATCAACGATGCTTCAAGCCAGTTCGATATGGCTGTGAGCGGAAATTTTTATTTACCTGAATTAGGAGATCTGCAGCACTATGCCGGGGCAGGACTCTTTCTAAATGTTTATGAGGAACAGGATGAGCAATTCGGTATTGATGGGCATTATGGCCTGCGGTATGATATCAATAAAATATTTGGCATATTCGGACAAGTCGGATTGGCTATGAACCTTGCCCCGGAATTCGAAATGGCTTCATTCTCATCGGGTGTTGGTTGCACTTTTTACATAATTAACCGTTAGTAGAGGGGTTTTAGTACCTTTTCCTTATGATCCGCCAACAAGCAGAGGGGTGCTTTAAGGTCGGCAACAATGTATGACCCATAAGTCAGGTATGAGAAAATCTGGCGGCGACAATTGTGGGGTTTTCAGTCGGCTGGATGCGTAAGTATCAGAACAAAGCGGCCTAACGGCTGATTACAATTTTGCCTTTTGATATGACTCCGTTTTTCCCGTAAATCAGAACTGTGTATGCTCCACGCGCAAGAGGCGGTAACACATAAGTATTGTCAGAGAAATTTCCTGACACGACACATCTGCGGCCCCTGAGGTCATATATGGCGATCCGTGTCATGTCCAAAGGCGAGTCTACCTTTAGAAGGTTTCTGTGGATACTGAAAGCGATTCGGTTTTCTTTAACAGGGAAGGGCTTGCTTTTTACAGCTGAAATACCGAGTGCGCCGCGTACGGCACCAAGTGCATTTATCTTTCCGGCGCCCCATCTGTTTTGAGGAGTTGTAAGCGGACCCGTCTTGTCATCTTTGATAGCGGTCTCACCGATTATCTGTTTTATCTTTTCTGGTGTAAGTGAGCCGTCGGCCTCAAGCATCAGTGCTGTGACTCCGGCTACAACAGGCGAGGACATTGATGTCCCGGTTATGGCAGTGTATCTTCCGGTGGGGCGGGCCGGTTCGGGCCAGACTACAAGCAGTCCTTGATCGGGGTTTCCGTTTCTGCTCATGGCTCCGATAATCGTTGAACCAGGGGCAACTATGTCCGGCTTGATCCTCCCGTCAATAGTAGGGCCGGTAGCTGAAAATTCCATGAGTTCACCGTAAACGCTTCCATTTGGCACAAGTGTACCGTTCCAGAGAGTAACTTCGGTTCTTCCGGCGTATGATCCCACTGAGATTATTCTATTTGCCGTTCCGCCGATTTCATTTACACTGTACAGCGAATCACCATCAAAAAAACCTTCCATTGCGAAACTTTTCATCGGTACTTTTGCAGGATTCCAGGTATGAATCTTCTGTGTGTTTTTCCCTGCGGTGACCTGAAAACCCATAAACAGGCGCGGGTTTTTCGTTCTGCCGCTAACATATGCATGAGGTTTTCGGTTCAAAGGGCTCGAGCGTTCGATTCCAATCTGAAAGGTAAATGTGTCCGTCAATCCGCTCTGGGAATCTTTCCAGAGAATAGCATCGGGAAGATAACGTATAGAGCTGGATGTTGTGAATCGCGTTGAACTTTGCCTGTAATTGAGACTGATCGTATCTATTATTAGAAATGAGACACTGAATGTTTTACCCGATTCGCCCCAGATATCCGCATATGAGTAATATGCTGAATCACCGCTGCTAAAGATAGGGGTTACAAAGGTGCCTTCAGTCTGATTTGCGGCCAGATTGAAAAGGACATGTGTTTTTCTGTTGTAATCATTCCCGACCGCTCCAACTATAATTTTGCCGGGACCGCTGATTGAATCAACAAACCTGTCAAACAGGGAAGTGCCGTCACGTGGCCCGGAGGCCATCCCTATACTGAGATTTACAACGCAGGGGAGTTTAAGGGAATCGGCCAGAGAAAAGAACCAGTCAAGTCCGTTTACCAGTTCAGCTTCAGTAGAGTTCTGATACTTGACACCTGCAATGATTGCGTCCGGCGCCACTCCATGATAGTTATAAGTTCTGTCAGATCCGGCAATCAGGCTGGCAACGTGGGTGCCGTGAAAGTGCCCGCCTGAGCCAAACAGTGTATCTTTAGTCAATTCATCGTGGTGCTTGACAACACCGTAGCCGTAGCGGTTGCTGTGGGGGGCTGAAGTGTCGGATTGATCCCAGAGAGCTATGAATCTGGTAACTCCGGAACTGTCAAGAAATGCGGGATGTCTGGTGTCAAACTCCGTATCCATTACCCCGACAAGGATATTTTTCCCGGAAAAATTTTCCGGAAGATCACAGGGTCTGGTCCCGATCACTTCATCAGCATGAATCTGATTTCGCACTGAATCCATTTGCGTAAACCCTTGCGCCCCTTCACTGACATGAAGTACACCATCGAGAGCTGTCAGATAGGGGATCAGATCCTCGTGGCACTCTGCTGTTACAATGTTGAATCTTTGGGAGATAAAACGGCACCCGGCCCGGGAAAGTGATGACTGGCGAAAAGAGGCGTCGACCAGAAGAAGTACCTTTTTCTTTCCCTTATTTGGTGACAGTTGGCCGGACCTCTTATTAAGCTCGTCCTTATTTGGAATAACAGGTCTGCAGCCAACATCGAAATAGCCTGAAAAGCGGTTCTGGGCCCCTGAAACGAAAACGAAAGTCGATAATAAAAGAGTGAAAAAAACCGAATGAACTGGAATCATATATTAATTATACAATCAGATGTGCTGGTTTGCAGGGAAAAAGAGCCCGCACTGTTCTTCTCCATGAAATTCCAGAGATAATTTTTGGAGAACGTTGTGCTAAATCGAGTGCATTTGATCTGCAGGTGCTTGAAAATGAGATTGTCAGGTTGACAGTTCCAGTGCTCTCCGGCAAGGTATTCCTACATGTCTCCAAACGGGACGGGGATGAGAGGAATATGGTGCCGTAAAACGTTGCTTAATTTTTTGTACAATAAATCCATCAAATGATTCATTTTGCTGTTTTTGCATCCTATTAGCTAAAGTTGTTGCCTAAATAGGCTACGTTTTTTTAACAAATTCTGAGCTTCCGATATTTTTTTTCGATATATTACTATAAACAGAAGAAATCTTCCGAAAAAAGGTTTTGCATTAAAATGCAAACGGTGTGAGTCGGGGCTAAATGAAAGAAATCTTCGAATATTTTGACTACAGGCTTTACCTGCGGGATTTCTATGAGTTTGCAAAGCTGAACAAGCCTTACTACTCTTACCGTTTTATTGCCTCGCGTGTGGGTGTCAATCCCGGATTTCTATTCAGATTAATGAGTGGAAAGGTTCACATTGGGCTCAGGAAAATCGAGGTTTTTGCTGACCTGCTTGAACTAAGCGGAAGACAGCGTGAATATTTTACCGAACTGGTCCGTTTGGGAAAAGCAAAACGGGATGAGGATGTGCAGGAAAGTCATAAAAAACTGAAATCAATCCGCGGGATACAATTCTCGACCATAGCAGATGATCAGATGGAATTTTTTGGTAAATGGCACCATATGGCAATGCGCAGTTTGTTAAGCATTTATCCTTTTAACGGGAAAAATTATCGCCGGCTCGGAGCGATGCTGATTCCGCCACTTTCAGCCAATGAAGCCCGTGAATCAGTGAATTTGCTGGTTAGATTAGGATTGGTCAGTCCTGATCATGATGGAATTTACAAAGTTGCTGACACTTTTATATCCACAAAGGAAAAGTGGTCTTCAGCGGCTGTTCACGAATATCAAAAGGCCTCAATTGCACTTTCGCTTAAGGCACTTGATACTCTTTCAAAAGATATACGTGACGTATCGACAGTTACATTTACCTGTTCAAGAAATCAACTTGAGACACTGAGAGATCGTTTGCAGGAGATAAGACAGGAAATGCTCATGATGTCTCAGGATTGTCCTGGTGAAGATTGTGTTATGCAACTCAACCTTCAGCTCATCCCTGCAGCATTGATAAAGAAGACAGAACTATGAGACTATGTTATACAGAGATCGGGATCTGGTTATGTCTGCTGATGCTTGTAAGCTGTTCTGATAATGTCATGATAAGTGGAGCCGGTGGACAGACCACAAATGGTATCACTGCGTCGGTTTATTATCCCGGTGGTGAGGCAGCTGCAAATATCCCATTCATGGTACGTCCGGTGGAGTACCTCTCAGGGGTCAACAGTGAACATGATCTGCCATATCAATCGGGTGTCAATGGGACGACAGACGATTCGGGTGTTTTTATCATCGATTCGCTTGAGAGTGGAGATTATGTAATCGAAATCAATAATGGAAAAGGATTCGCGAGTGCCCTCAGGCATCATGTACCCGATTCAGCCGGGATCATCGATCTGGGTACTGACACTCTTTCTACTACAGGTGCAGTATGTGGATATTTACCGCACGATGCACTGAACTCAAAAAACTGGTATGTTCAAATTTATGGATTAGAAAGAATAACAAGTATCGATCCACAAAGCGGCCATTTTTTGTTTTCAGATTTACCTGCCGGTGACTTTACCTTCCGGTATATTTCATCAGACTCATCAGAGCCGCCGGTTGAAATCAGCAATGTAAATGTACGCTCAGATGATACAACCACAGTATCGGTTTATCCATCATGGCCGTATAGTGCAAAGTTCATTCTTAATACATCATCTTCCGGTGCTGATGTTCGTGAAAACGTGTTAGACTTTCCTGTTCTGATCCGGTTAACATCGAATAATTTTAATTTTTCGCAGGCAAAAGCGAACGGTGAAGATATCCGCTTTTGCAAAGCTGACGGCTCATCTTTGTCTTATGAAATAGAGCGATGGGATAGATTGCAGCAAAGAGCGGAAATCTGGGTAAAAATTGATACTGTATATGGTAATAATCAGAAGCAAAGTTATACGATGTATTGGGGTAACCCCGGGGCCCGATCGCAATCCAGTTCAACAGCAGTGTTTGACAATAAAAACGGGTTTGCCGGAGTGTGGCACTTGAGCGAGACTGCCGGTACAAGTGCTGCTGATGCTACCGGTAACGGATATGAGGGTGTTTACAATGGATCTCTTCCCAATAGTGAACGCAGTCACCTGGGTATTTGCCAGAGCATTGTGAAACCCGATAGTGATTTTGTCAATTTGGGAAACATATTGAATCCGGGCATGGGAAATATTTCAATCAGCATCTGGATTAAACGCGGATCGATGACCTATCCACAGGCATTGATTGCTAAAACAAATGGCGACCTTCCTTCAAAAAATTACGGGTATCTTTTATCGATTGATCCGGGAAATTTTCCTCACTTCAACATAGCCGCGGGCGCAAGTGCCTGGGGCGATGACAGCACCTTCGAGATAGCGGCTGGCCAGGAGATCTCTGATACGACAAGCTGGCATCACATACTCGTCGTGATTGACAGGACAGATAATGCGAAATGTAAAATGTATGTTGATGGCACAGACTGGACTGATCGGAAAACAGGCGATATTTCAACTGTTCCGGCTGTCACCAACACTCTTGATCTGCGAATGGGAACAGAAAGTGACAGTAATGCTTCATTCGACGGACTATTTGACGAAGTGGTAATAGCCTCTAAAACCAGATCTGCTGACTGGGTAAAACTGTGTTATATGAACCAGAAGGAGAAGGACGTATTGGTAACCTGGAGATAGAACTGACTGACAAACGATCTCATTGTGATAATTATACTGTATCTTCTATTTACCTGTAAGGGGGATTAAAGACATGTTTAACAAAAAATTACTATTCTCACATCTGTTGTTTTTGCTTTTTGCCATGATCTGTTTTGCAGAAAATCCACTTATACAGACAAATTATACGCCGGATCCGGCTCCAATGGTGTACAACGATACGGTGTTTCTGTATACAGGTCATGATGAAGATCATGCCACCGGATTTACCATGTATAACTATTTGCTTTATTCTTCAACAGATCTGGTTAACTGGACAGATCACGGCGTTGTCGCATCACTGAAAAGTTTCAGCTGGACGCCAAATAATGGAGCATGGGCTGCCCAGTGTGTTCATCGAAATGGAAAGTTTTATTTCTACGTTTCCATTCACGGCAAAGGTATCGGTGTACTTGTTGCCGACACTCCATACGGGCCATTCACTGACCCGCTTGGTAGACCTCTATTTTTTCACAGCTGGAATGATATTGATCCCACAGTTTTAGTTGATGATGATGGTCAGGCTTACATGTACTGGGGGAATCCGGAATGTTACTGGGCAAAGCTGAATGAGGATATGATTTCTATCAATGGAAAGATTGATTCAATTGTTCCTCGACTGAGAACATATCAGGAAGGTCCATGGATATATAAACGGGATAGAAAATATTACCTGTCATGGTCCTCGACCTGCTGCCCCGAAGGGATAGGATATGCCATGTCCGATAGACCCACCGGTCCCTGGACCTATAAGAATTCTATCATGGACGGGAACCCCAATTCATCCGGTAACCAGCCGGGTATATTCGATTTCAAGGGTTCTACCTATACGACAGGGTTTACAAATGAGTTGTGGTTTTATTATCAGGGCGGCAGATCTGTCAGGTATGAACGTCGTTCGGCAAGCCTTGCAAAACTGACATTTAACACTGACGGAACGATTCCGACGATTCCATGGTTTGGTGTTGGTAATCCTACTCCGGGTGTGCCGCAGGTAGGCAGTTTCAATCCTTATGATACTGTACAGGCTGAAACTATCTGCTGGTCAAAAGGGGTCAGGACAGAAGCTTGTAAAGATATCGGGGGAGGAATGAATGTCGACTCTATACATAATGGTGATTATATAAAGGTCAAAGGAGTAGATTTTGGCGAGAGCGGAGCTAAATCTTTTGATGCACGGGTTGCTTCTGCAACAAACGGTGGAGCCATTGAAATACATATCGATACTGAAACCGGTCCTCTGGCAGGGACTGTCACAGTCAATGGAACCGGCGGATGGCAGAACTGGGTGACAAAATCTTGTGATATCTCTAATGTTACCGGTAAGCATGACGTTTACCTCAAGTTTACAGGTGGAGGTGGTTTACTGTTTAATTTCAACTGGTGGAAATTTTATCCTGTTGACCAGACTGGTGCTGAAATTGGATTTAAAAAAGCAGACGGAAATATAAGAAATATGATGATCGTAAATGGCACAGGTAAAGCAATCTCTCTTCAGCTGAATATTCCGCAGTTGTTGTCAAATAAGGAGCTGACATTTAACCTGTTTAACTTATCTGGACAATTGGTCAATACAATGTCCGGCATCAATTGTGAGAACAGGAATCTGATTATGAATACAGTCGGAACACGATCCGGTACATATGTGTTAAAGGTATTGAATGGTAAACAGACTGTCCTGACAAATATAGTCAACTTACAATAAGGAACACTTTTTGATCAGGTTAAAATGAAAGGTAAAAATCGGAATTGAAATACAGGTAACACTTGGAACGGAATATTTTACAGCCTGAAATGGTTTGTACTCCCAGTTTCAGTTGATCCGTGAGTGCTCATCGGATTTCGACACAATTCCGAAAGGTGGTGGTCCGGGACGGCTCTACATTGTGCACATTAGATCCGCCCGGCCTCTTGTAAAGAATGGCTGTAAAGCTCAGTGTTTTATGACACGGCCCTGTTCTCTTTCATGGGGAATCAATTTACAAATATATGTCTGCGTGTAACAGAACGGTTCCCTGACACCAGTTTGAAAATATAGATGTTCGAACCATTCTTTTTGCGGTTCCACTTTACACTGTAGGTTCCTGCATTTTTATAGGAGTTTTCCAGAACCGCCCTGACTCTGCCCTGCATGTCAAGAACCTGAAGCTGTGTTTTACCGGGTACAAAAAGCGTATACCTGATAACTCCATCTTTCCTCACCTGTAAAGAAAGCTCTTTCGACTGATAATTTCTGATGTTGTGGTTTGAAACAGGGTCTGCCAGCGGCCGACCGAAAATCCGCCGCCAGGAGTAACCGTCCCATTCCTCAACTAAAATATTCTCCACGTTTACTTCAACAGTTTCACAACCCTTGGGATTCAAGCTGTTCACCGCTATTCCTTTATTGTCCGGGTCGGTATCGGTAAAGTCGGGAGAAACAGGAAATCCAGCAAAATTGCTTTCTGAAGAAACTGCCGTGCTGCTCCAGGACCGGTCATTATCCCACTGTCTCTCTTTCCAGTCTGCTGGTGCGATTGACCACTGAACACGCATAGGATCAACGTTGCCACGATGAACTCTTCCGG
>CAYLVN010000038.1:1731-14492 GCA_964387115.1 uncultured Fibrobacter sp. | reverse complement strand
CTTTCAACATGATTTCTGCAATTTCAAGAAGCAGCGTTGTAAATGCCCAGAACAGTAGAATGATCTCAGAGGTCGTGAAGTATCGAAATGAAAAAATGAATCTTGTGCAGATCGGCACTGCACTATCAAAAGAGAATGATTTACAGAAGCTTCTTGAGCTGATTCTTATGACTAGCAGGCGGATTCTGTGTGCTGATGCCGGAAGTATCTATTTAAGAGAACGTAACAGTCCAGGCGGTTCGTTCAATGATACCCTGAGGTTCAAGGTGGCACAGAATGATTCGGTGAACCTGGGCAGGGTTTCGGAGTATTCTGTTCCTATCAACAATAATTTTATAGCAGGATACGTTGCACAAACAGCCCGCTCACTTAACATAGATGATGTAGACAGGTTGGATGACTCGGTACCATACCGGACAACCAGGGATTTTGAAAAAAAATTCAGCTACAAGATAAAATCTATGCTTACTGTTCCCCTGAAAAATCAGGAAGGTGAAGTAGTCGGGGTGCTTCAACTGATAAATAGAAAGGCCGATGCATCAACAAAACTGACATTAGAGAATGTGGACAGTCAGGTGGATGTTTTCTCACTTTCAGATGAGGAGTTTGTGCAGTCTGTGGCTTCCCAGACTGCCGTTTCTATAGAGCGTGCGCAACTGCATGAAAATATAAAAGCTATTTTTGAGGGTTTCCTGAGTTCATCGATTGCCGCAATTGAAGAAAGAGACAAGGTGACTTCCGGACACTCAAAAAGAGTGACCAGTTATGTAACTGCATTTCTGGATGCCGCGCAAAAAGATTCATCCTGCCCTTACTTTGAGCTTGGGAACAACCCTGAGAAACGCAGGCAAATTCAGTTTGCTGCTTTGCTGCATGACATCGGGAAAATAGGGGTTCCTGAATATCTTTTGACTAAAGAGAAGAAGCTGGCATCAGGTGAATTCGACAATCTGATGTCGCGAATGGACTTTGTTGAGCTTCAACTTGCTCTTACTCCTTCGAAGGTTTCCGGCTGGATCTCCATGCAGGAAACAGCCAGAGACAGAGAGTTTTTGAAGGAAGTAAACGGTTGCGGCTTTTTGACTGACCAGATGTATCAGAAATTATCAACTATCAGGGAAAAAACATATACCTCAATTGAAGGACAGGTAAGAAGATTTTTAAGTGATGACGAGTGGAAAATGCTTTCGATCCCTGCTGGAAATCTGACTTCGGAAGAGCGGGGGTTGATCAACTCACATGCATCCTCGACATTCCGAATCCTCTCTAAAATACCATGGGCCGGCAATCTTCAGCAGATTCCAGTTATTGCCTCACAGCACCATGAGAGAATGGACGGTTCAGGGTATCCTTGTAAATTATCAAAAGACCATATTCTGCTTGAGAGCAGGATTCTTGCAGTGGTAGATATTTACGAGGCCCTTGTAGCGCAGGATCGTCCCTATAAACCGAAAACCGATCCTGAAAAGGCCTTGAAAATACTCACTGAAGAAGCCGCAAAGGGACATCTGGACCAGAATGTGGTCACCTTCTTTATTGAAAAAGAGATTTTCAGTGCTCTTGACAAACAGGCTGCTGTTTGATGCAATTTCTCAAAGATATTTCTTTAACCGGCAAAAACACATTCCGTACCGGGGGACCGGCAGCATATTATTGTGAGCCCGGAGATGAAAGTCAGCTGATCGAAGCCCTTCACCAGGCATCTGGAATCGGTCTTCCGGTATGGATCTTAGGGAATGGATCAAATCTTCTGATGAGTGATCAGGGCTGGCCGGGTCTGGTAATTAACCTCTCTGCAGGGCTCACGAAAGTAAACTGGAGTGAAAACGGTGTTGAGGCAGGAAGCGGTGCGCAGCTCAATACTATTGTAAATCAGAGTGTAAGCACCGGTATTGCCGGAATGGAAGAGCTGGCTGGAATCCCGGGTACTGTAGGCGGTGCAGTGATTATGAATGCCGGCGCCTTTCGCTCATGTATCGCGGATATCCTTCATTCGGTAAGGTATTTTGATCTGGAAGAGGATAGAATTATTTGTGCGAAGGCTTCAGAGCTGCAGCTTGGCTATCGAAGTTGCAATCTCAGGAACAAACCGGCAGTAATTCTCAGTGCCGCGTTCCATTTTACTGATCGTAAAGCTCCTGAGGAGTTGTCACAGATACGCAGAGAAATACTCTTAAAGAGAAAGGCAAAGCAGCCTCTGGAATATCCAAACTGCGGAAGCGTTTTCAAACGGCCTCCGGGCAATTATGCAGGAACCCTTATTGAGCAGTGCGGGCTTAAGGGAATGCGGGTAGGGGATATGGAAGTCTCTGCAAAACATGCAAATTTTATTGTCAACAGAGGACTGGGAACCGCAACCGATGCAAGGCGTCTTATAATCAAGGTACAGAAAGCAGTTTATGAGAAATCCGGCATACTGCTTGAGCCGGAAGTGATATTTGCCGGTCAATTCGGTGATCCACTGTATGTTCCATCATAAAAGGAGATAAAAGTGTCAGTATCTATTCATAAGTTTATAACCGGTCCTATAGAAACTAACACTTATATAGTACGCGGTGATAAGGATAGATGCCTGGTTGTTGATCCGTCTTCAGGTTGTGAAGAAGTGACTGGTTTTGTTGAACGTGAAGGTTTGTTTCCGGAAGCGATACTTCTGACACATGCTCATTTTGATCATACTATGGGTATACCGGAATTTCAGAGTATTTACCCCGGCCTCGAGGTCTATGTGCACCGGGCAGAGCTGATGCTCTTGACTAACGCTGGAATTAACGGATCGGTTATGATGGGAAAGCCTTTTACATATAACGGCAATACGCACGACCTTACAGAGGGTAAAATGAAGATCGGAAGTTTTGAAACCGAGGTTTTTTTTGTTCCGGGTCACAGCCCCGGCGGGGTGGCCTTTAAATTCGATGATTTCCTTCTGTGCGGTGATATACTGTTTGCCGGTTCAATCGGACGCAGTGATTTTCCCGGTGGGGACGGGGAACTGCTGATAAAGGGCATTAAAGAGAAACTCCTTGTTCTCAGTGAAAAGACCGTAGTTTGCCCCGGACACGGAGGCCGGACAACTATAGGAAGAGAGAAAAGGTCAAATCCATATTTCACGTTATGAGATTCCAATTACCCCTTCTGGAAACATTTCTTGCCTATCTGCGGCTTGAAAGAACGCTGAGCGACAATACCGCAGAATCCTACAGATATGACCTCCAGAGGCTGGAGGCTTTCTTAAACCAGCATCGTACAAAGAGTCTCCGCGATGTCACACCGGATCTTCTTTCCAGGTATGTAAGGCTTCTTTTTGACATCGGCTTCGCTGCTACATCTATTCAGCGTACAGTTTCATCACTGAGAAGCTATTTTGCATTCGTTGCATCTGAAGGAGAAATTGACAAAGATCCAACAGAACTGCTTGAAACCCCGCGTACCACCCGCTATCTTCCCTCTGTTTTGACAGTAGATGAGATAGAGAAGATACTGGACGTTATCGATACAAAAAAGAGGGGCGGGGTCAGGGACAGGGCGATGCTTGAGACTCTTTATGCCACAGGAATGCGGGTTTCGGAATTGTCTTCATTTACTTTAGAGCAGATACTCCGGGAGGAAGGACTGGTCAGAATCCTGGGGAAAGGTTCAAAAGAGAGACTTGTTCCAATAGGTGATATAGCACTTCAATGGATCGATGAGTACATGCAGGTTGAACGGACCTTTTTTGTAAAGCCCGGATCAGACAGCACGGTTTTCCTGAATGTCCGCGGAAAAGCCATCACCCGCATGGGCATCTGGAAAATCATTCGCGGGTATTGTGCTGATGCAGGTATTCAAAAGGAAGTCTCGCCGCACACGTTCAGGCATTCCTTTGCGACTCATCTTCTGGAGGGGGGAGCTGATCTGCGGACTGTTCAGGAGATGCTCGGGCATTCAAACATCGTGACAACTGAGATTTACACTCACGTTGATCGTGAGTATCTTAAAGAGATTCACCGCAGCTTTCATCCCAGGCAGAAAAACCGCACACTGAACCCGCTATGAACAGATTCCCTGAAACCCTTGTTCAGATTCACTATCATGTACGTACGGGTGGTGTTTCACAGGTGATGAAGCTTTATGCTGATGCATTCAGAAAAATCAAGCGGGGAAGAAACATCCTGATTTGCAGCGGAAACGGGGCAGGAAAGATTCCGGGTGTTGAGCAGATTGCTATAGAAGAATTTGATTACCAGCAGTTTACAGATATCCGCCGGTTTATCAGCATGCGGGCTCTGCTTAAGAAAAGACTGCTCGAAATACTGAATGGCGCAAATCTAAATTTTCCGGCAGCGATTGTCGCTCATAATCTTAATCTGGGGAAGAACCCCGCACTTTCATCTGCTTTTTCAGAAATAGCAAGGGAATGGAATGAAGGAGATGTCCGGTTTTTCTCTGTAATTCACGATTTTGCTGAAGAGGGCAGGGTGGAGCAGCTTGAATCGCTGCGGTTTCTGGAGGATTCCGGAATAAAAATAAAACCGGACCTTTATTCTCTTGGTGCACCAGTAAACCATGTCGTACCTGGAAACTGCGGTTTTGAAATCTTGAGCAATAACGGTTTCAGAGTTACTCTCCTTTATAATCCAGTTCAGAAAGAAGAAATTTCATCTGAAAGAGTCGCAAAGGATATAGTATTAAAGAGGATTGCAGAAGCAGCTTTGCAGGATGATACAGAGATAAACTTGTCAAAACCGATCTTCAGTTATCCTTCAAGGGTTATTTACCGGAAAAACCCGCTTGAAGCTATTGCACTGGCGTGTCTGATATTTGGCTCGACTCTTTTACTGGGGACTCGGGGCACGGGAGAAGCTGATGTTGACCTTTTTAATGAAATCAGGACGATCATCAGGGAAACTCGTCTACCAATTATTCTCGATGCACCTTCGAAAATATTCCCGCGGTGCCGGAGTAACCCGGTAGCTCTTCTTTATAGTGTGTCAGATTATGCTTTGTCGACTTCTCTGGCTGAAGGTTTCGGGTACGGACTTTATGAACCGTGGCTTTACGGAAAGGCAGTGCCGGGGAGGCTTCCGGCCCGATTCAAATATCAGGATGGAATGGATTCCTCTCTGCTCTACACCCGTTTGCCACTGCCGTCTGAGTGGGTGGATATTGAGAGCTTCCGAAGGAAATACCTTGAAGAAATTCGCGTCGCCGGCATGCAATCAGACGAAAGAGACTTTCAAGAATGGGCTGTTCAGGATGGTAAAATTGATTTTGGAATTCTGGACTGGGATAACCAGGTACGGCTCATCAGGAGCATTACCGCCGAGAGCCACAAAAGATCGCGCTGGAGAGAGATTCTTGAGGAGAAGCAGGATGGATGGCCCGGAATATCCCGGCTTCTTAACGTTGAAAGAGTTATAGACCGGAACAGAACTTCCATAGAGCGGGGTTTCTCCGGGAACCGTTTTCTGGAAAGATTCAGGGCTTGTTTTTCCCGAAAATGTGCCGTTGTGCCGTCCTCTGCAGATTATGAGGGAATAAAGAACTCTTTTTACAGAGAATCATACCGGTTTCCATTGCAGAGATCCGAAAGAAATCCTCTTTGAGGTTGGTCTGGATTTTTTTCCTTGACTTTAAGATGATATCAATGGATATTTTAATACGCCATTACTGTTTCAGGAGGTGCTGTGGCCAATACAACTAAACATGACCTGATTGCAGAAGTCTCCAAATGTACCGGGCTGACTCAGGGGGATACGAAAATCGTTGTCGAGGAGCTTCTTGAGACAGTTGCGTCTATACTGGAACATGGTAACAGCATAGAAATACGCGGATTTGGCACGTTTTATTCCAAGTCAAGAAAGCCAAGGCCTGCACGCAACCCGAAGACCGGGGAAGTAATCCCATTGCAGAAAAGAGTTGTTCCACTTTTCAAATTCTCAGGTGAATTGAAAAAGGCAATAACTGATTCTCTTCAGCAGCAACCGGCTGCCGCAGGATAAATCTTCATTCAGAAAAACTGGTAATCAGGCACAACAGTGATGCAGTGTTATCTGTCATGAAAGCTTGTATTCTGCAGCCTGACAGTATGTTTTTTTCTCATATACCAACAGCCATTTTAGTTCTCCCCTGAAGATCATCGACGGGCAGGTTTATCGATGCATCAACAATTATTTACGTGTTTTATAATTGAATACTGCGACCCTTTGTCTTGACATCAAGCCATTATCACCGTATAATAATCATAAATTATCTGGTCTGTTTTTTACATATTGAGAATTCCACTGTTTAGTTGCGGCTATATTTTTATAAGGAGTGATCTTCATGCGGATCCGGGCAGTGATACTCGTTGCGGTGTTGTTCTTGTCCCAATCGATAGCCGGTGATAACCCGTTGGAGAGTTTCAACGCAAATATCCAGCTGCCTGCCTTTAATGCCAAATTGTCAATAGGCTTCAATTATGATCTTCTGAGGGCGCCTACGGATGTTTCGTTTGAATACCCGAAAGGTTATTTCGGGTTTAACCTTCCGATAGAGCAGAGTATCAATTTGCGTGATTTTCTCAATTATGCAGATCCGGCAATAGATTCAATTTTTTCCGATACTTCTATATTCAGTAATGGTGAAAATTTCAAGCCCCGGGGAAAAGCCCGTCAGAACTCCAATACCACTTTCAGGGTAGATGTACCGATGATGGGCGGGGTAGCGAGTTTTTCAAACACACAGAATTTCTTTCTCGGGTACAGTAATGTTCTGGGTAATCCCGGTATCTATGCCAATCCTGATTCTCTGGGAGAGGGCGTCTCATTTCTCCTGAGGGGCACAATTAATGTTCCGCTGGACCTCTCATTGGGCTGGGAGACGATGACATTCGGTTACGCATACAGAATTAACCGTTATCTCACTATGGCACTGAACCTTCACCGTCATCTCTTTACAATGGATCTTCAGGGCAAAGTCAATGCAAATCTGATGGGAAGGCTTAAATATGAGGCAACGGGTGAGGGTGTCGGCAATATAGACGTGGATATGGAGCTTGACTACCCATCGGACAAGGTTTACGGAATGGCTTATGGCCACTATGAGGCGGAAGTCTGGACCCCTACGATCGGTATTAAAGCATGGCGCTTTACACTTACATCAAGGTTTGGCATCAATACCAGGGCAAAGGGTGAGTTTTACGCCAGATACTCCCTGCCATTTTTCGTCGATCCTGAGACTTTCAAGCTTAATCTTGATTTTGAAGATCAATCACAATTTACTGATCCGGAATTTCTCAATAACCTCAGCGCTAATGCAGTTGACAGCATAACCTACTCAACCAGAATAAACGGCAAAGAATGCGGTTTGCAATGGAAGATGCCCACCGGTATCACTCTGGGGTTTGATATCATTCCCGAACATCTGGGAATCTCCTATACCAAGACTTTCGGCGATGTTCTTTTCAAGATCGACAGGATTGCAAGAGAACAGGTAGCTGCTGAACAGGGCAGCCAGAGATCCGGTGAAAGTGATTCTCTGGTAATTGACATGGGAATCAATGTAGATCATGTGATTCTGCTTCACTGCAATATCTACAGTGCATTTCTGAATCTGGGAGTTTTCGGCATGGATTTCCGTTATGCTGATCAGGAGAACATGATCGGCAGTAAAATGCCTTACATGCATATGGGAAAATCGGCAATGTTTCCTGTTTTGAACTTTGGCTCTACAATCGGCACGAAATTGAGGCTGTTGATTGAACTGGATGTTCTGCCGTTGCCTGCAGTGAAAACCGGTGTACTCTATTTCTTTTAGTAAAATCTGGTTTGCTTTATTGATCTGAAAGGATTAATACATGAGAATGTTAAAGAAAATGATGTTGATTATGACTTTTCTGGCTGCAAGTGTGCTGGCGCAGCAGTCAAGTGATTATCTTACGGTCGAGGTCCCGGTCGGGGCTCAACCTGCTTCAAAGGCTCTCTGGGTAAAGTGGGCAGGCTCTTCCCGTGGAATTGGCTTTCTTCCTCCTGATTCCGGTTTTATTTACTTTGACAGAGCTCCTGGAGGTGCAAACCTGGCAAACTACAGGTACAAGGTAACAGTTCCTTATGTAGATACACTTCGTGACAGTTTGTCAGGACAGATAAAATCATTGACGGCTGTTAACAACAGGCATATTCCCGGTAATCCTCCCCTGAGGACAACCGCATTCCGTCCTGTGGATCAGCCCGGTATGGGGTCTGGTGTTTTTTACTGCGTAGTAGCCCTTCCGGTACCAGGTGTAGATACACTTTATTCAAATGAGTTCCAGATCCTGGTCGAGAGTTCAAATTCCGTTACAACAAAAGGTCCTCAGGATACCATAACCAGTCTTACACCCACCTTCAGCTGGGATGTAAACCCGGGAGTTCCATATTATCATGTGATTCTCTCTGATCAGCTTGTTGAGATCGATACTACTTCAGAGAACGGAAGCCTCAGTCTGGAAGGACTGAGTATAGTCTGGCAGGCTATTACACCCGGCAATCAGATAACCTACGGCGCTCCTGATCCATCACGAACCATAACAGCAGAGCCGCCGCCTCTTACGCCGGGACATGTTTACACATGGAT
This sequence comes from uncultured Fibrobacter sp., assembly GCA_964387115.1. GTDB lineage: Bacteria > Fibrobacterota > Chitinivibrionia > Chitinivibrionales > Chitinispirillaceae > JAAYIG01. The sequence continues at coordinate 5,918 of CAYLVN010000038.1, read as the reverse complement.
AGCGCTCAACAATTATGGGAATCATGCGGCATATTCATCAGTGAAGGTTGGAAGCGGATCATTGAAAACCTTCGTAATCAAGGGGGTGCCGCTGAGAAAACCCGTCTGCATTTACCCTGTAGATGATTCCCTCAATAGTAAAGACAATGCCCGGATCCGTTTCCGCTGGACAAATCTTGACTCAAAGGCAAATACCTATAAGGTCTATCTGTATGCTGGATCGCAACTCGAGGGTATTGATGCTCAGATGATCCTCTGGCAGGCAGAGGTAATGGGCTCTGATACCAAAGATACACTGGGAGTAGAGATCGATGCTGCATCAGTCCTCACTTCAAACAGATATACCTGGCGTGTCATTGCAATCGATGACAGGGGGGCAGGAACATCTGGCGGCCTTGAAAGATTTCATTACACAGTGCCCACAGGAGTACTGAACATAAGTACAAAAGAACAGATTTCTGTAAACGATGGCGGGGAAGTAAGATCTGTAACCAATCCAGTGGGTCTTGTTGAGCTGAAGGTCGAAGTACTTGACGGACCGATGGAGGCTCCGCTTTTGTTCTACACCGACACCAGAGGTAACCTGTTAAGGCAGAGGCCGACAGGAACTTACAGAATTACAGCGGTTAAAAATGAATTCGAGTCCCAGTCAAAAACGGTTATACTGAGTGAAAATGACACCACAGATGTGACATTCTATCTTGAAAGACCGCAGTCGACGATTTTTGGAGGAGTGTATGACATTTCCGGACATGGTATAAATAAGGCAAGGGTTTATGGGATCTCCGATCACGGGGATACTTCATTGACCTTGACTGATGCGTCTGGTAATTTTATGCTCAGGGCTTATGAGGCAGACTGGCGCATTGCAGCAGAACTCGAGGGCTACAGACCCTCTTTTGCAAAGAAAATCACAGTTGAATCAGGTGAGAATTATGATTTCGGGGAGATCTTTCTTGAGAAAAACCCTGTTACTCTCTCTGGAATCGTTAAAAACGGCTCTGGGAATCCCTTGTTAGGTGTAAAAGTATTACTGCTTCAGGATGGCGTCAAAATAAACGAGATACCCTCAACACCTCAGTCCGGAACTTTTTCATTCTCAGTTCCAGCTGGAACCTACACATTGTCAACCGAGAAGACCGGATTTACTTCATACCGGCAATCATTCGATGTAGCAGGATCCAGGAGCGTAACTGTGACTATGCAGGCCGGTGCTGCAATTGTAAATGGTTTTATTTATGGAAGAACCTGGGTAGGTAAAAGAGAAGTTGTTGCCCCTATAACAAACGCTTTAATCGAATTTGTAGAGATCGGCTCTTCTGATACATTCTCTACGTTGTCTGATGCTACTTACGGTGATTTTAAAATCAGTCTTCCCGGCAAGAAAAAGTATTCTGTAAAAAGTACCGCAAACGGGTTTGCCGCAAAGATGCCCTGTACTCTGCAGACGATTGCAAAGACTACCATGACATTTAAGGACACGCTGCGGGGTCTGGGCATGTTCTCCGGTACTGTTTTCTCAGACGGTTCTACTACGGGAGGTGTAGTTGTAAGCCTTGTTGATGTTAAAGACGCTGCTGTTGCTGCAACTGGAAAAACATCTTTCCAGGGACAATTTGAAATCAAGAACATTCCTGATGGGATGTACATGATTATGGCAGGTAAAGAGGGCTTTGTACTTGACAGCATCGATGGTCCTGATACACTGGAGGTCAGTAACGGTAAGTGCTCTCCGGCTGCATCAGACATATACCTTGAGCCCGGATCCAAGACTCTTAAATGGCATGTCCTAAGCAGTAAAAAATTCAGCGGGGTTGTAAAAGTTCAATCTCCACTGCGTAATACAGTATCAACAACCGATTCAATAATAAACTGCGGTCATGGCCTGTATGTGATTAATGTTGATTCCAGGAACACCTCTCTTCTTGATCTGGCATTCCATCGGTTTGATGTTGCCGATTCACAGACAGTACACATCGATACTGTGCGCATGGATGTCACGCACGAGCCTTCAGATACACTCAATCCGCGACGAGGAAAGATCAGCCTTGAACTAAGTTCAGATAAATCTCTTGATTCCGCAGTTCTGTACTACAGAGATTTCAGCTCTTCTTCTTTTAAGTCAGTTAAGAACTTAAAGCCTTCAGATTCATTTCTGTTTGAATTCGTGCCCCCCAGAGATGGCAGCAATCTGATCTATTATTTCAGAGCTTACAGAGGCAGTGATATATATGGCTATGACAAGGAGACATTCAGAACTTTCATCAAGCCTGACACAAGCAGACTGACCAGATTTGAGATCACTCCATCTTCTGATGACACATTGATTTTACCACCGGGATATTCCGCCAGGTTCTCCTTTAAGGGGTATTTTAGTTCCTCTTTTATTCCGGCAGGAAACATCAATCCATCGAGCATAACCTGGTCACTCTCAAATGAACAGGGTTGTAAACTGGAAAACAGGAACGGGTTGGCTGTTACCGTAAAGACTGGAAAAACAGCCGTTTCTTCGCCGGTAATTCTCAGTGCGTTAATAGATACTACTATAACCAGAGTCGCAGGCGGCTCACGGTTTGTTTCAATTCCATTCAGGGTTTCGGGATCTCAGCTCAAAGCTGTAAATATCAAGAGAGTTGATGCCGGATACATGGATCCGATCACTACATCCCCGACTGCCTCTGCTGAATTTGCCGTGGAAGCACTTGACGGAAAAGGAAACACACTGAATGTCACTCCTGTCTGGTCAATCTTCCCGCGTACAGCGGGGCAGATCTCTTCAGAAGGGATATTCCGGCCCGACCGGCATTTCAGCGGTTATGTACGGGTTTTTGCCGATGCAGGTGGAATCAGGAGTGAGTATTTCCCTGAGGGTCAGAAGGAAAAAGGATTGAATGTTCAGTTTATTATCACCAGTAAAAGCGAAGCTGATACCGCACATAATGGACAGGGCTGTATGGTAATATTTCCACCCAATGTTGCAGGGAATAGAGAAACCGGCAAACTGAACATAGCCATTGAAACTCTTCAGAACCAGATCAAACGCTCAAATGGAAATTTCAGAACCGTGGATACTGTTGCCTTTGACATAACAGAGACAAAGGGTATCTCTTTTGATCTTTCGTCAGACAGTATCGAACTGGTAATAGATCTTCCACAGTCTCTTCACAAGCAGGCGCTTCAGCGCAACTTTACAATTGCATGCTGGGATGAGGACAGCCTCAAATGGGACCCGGTTCATGGATCCACTGTGTCGGCAGACGGGAAGAAGATCAGTGCTAAAATCGGACACTTTTCCATTTATTCTGTTATGGTGGAAACGAAACTTGGAGGATACCTTAAAGTGTCTCCCAATCCGTTCTCACCATATGTATGGCCAAGGAATATTACAGTTGAAAAACATCTTGGAGCCTGCATTGAATTTCAGGTAGAGACATCTTTTCTGCCGGCAGACATGAAGCTTAGAATTTACAATGTTCTCGGGGATCTTGTGTGGTCATTACGTATCCAGGATGGAAATCAGTTTCCGTATAAGGTCTGGTGGGATGGTCGAACATCAGAGAAAGATATCATATGGTCCGGAAACGGCAATGAAATTGATAAACAGGGCAAAAAGATGTGCAGAAACGGTAGATATATGGTTGTGCTTACTGCTTCAGATTCCAATAAGTCAGAATGGAAACTGATAAAACAGATTGTGCTGATAAAGTAGGGTTGAAAAAATGAGAAAATCAAGAATTGCGGAGGAAACCGTGAAAGTCTTTTCAATTGCAGTCGCAATACTGGCGTTTTTTGCCCTGCAGACATCAGCGCAGAATGGCGCTGAGAGCAAGATCCGTGTCGGGGTCTTAAATCTCGAAGCCTACGGTGAGGCTGGAAGCCAGGTCACAGAGGCTACAGAGTCGCTCATATCATACCTGAGAGAGATCGGCTTTTATGAGATTTCTAGTCAGAAGCTTATTGAAGAATCGCTGGAACTGGTCAGAAAGAGAATTCCTTCACACTGCCGTGATCCCCGTTGTGTACTTGACATTGGAAATACCACCGGGATGGACCGTATGATCTACGGCTCAATAGACCTTAATGACAAACGATTTGGTGTAAAACTTACACTGATCGATGTCATTATGAAACGGACCATAGAAACAGTCAGTATCGAGGGGGCACCCGGTGTCAGGGGAAGTGATGTG
>CAYLVN010000038.1:0-1721 GCA_964387115.1 uncultured Fibrobacter sp. | reverse complement strand
GTGCTGAAGACTGCTGTGGCCACACTCCACGGTAATCAGTCTGAAGACGGGCCGGAATTAAAGGCATACTACGGACCCGAAGTACACAATGAGAAACAGTTGATTTTCAGTGCCGCAGGCATGATAGGAGCCGGGCTGATCTATGGAATCGTAAACTATGCAATGGGTAATGACGGGGCTAATACTCTGAGCGGTGAGTATCCTTCCGACCGCGAATCCAGAAGTGGTATAGCTTCAAGTGCCGATCAGATTCCTCTCTTTGCCAGGCCCGCATCTATGGCAAACGCTTATGTGGCAGAATCCGATGATGCGTACGGAGTGTTATACAATCCGGCTGGAATGGCCTGGGTTGCGGGTCCTGAAGCTGCGCTTGCGTATCAGTACCGTTTTGGATTTCTTGATAACCTTGCGGCTACATATGTTAATAAGGCGACAAGGGAGATAGGTTTCGGACAGGCTCTTCTTTACAGTTCTGATAGAGATGAGAAGCTTTTTACCGAGCTTTATTTCATCTCTGCGATTGCATACAAGTTTTCTGAACTTCCTTCTTTTATGCGGCCATTCTCTCTGGGGGTCAATCTCAAGTTAGTGAGTAACAGAGCAAATGGAACTTCAGTGGATGCGGTCAGCGCAAATTCTTTCGGCGCCGGAATCGATCTGGGATTTATGTGGGAACTTTCCAATAATATCAGATATGGATTGCTTCTCAGGGATGTGCCTGTAATAAACAGGTGGAAAAACATCTCTACTGGCCAAAAATACTTTGAACCTCATGCTGCCACTTTGCATATGGGAGGAATATTCGAGGCCGGGTATTCCACATTCCTGATTGCTGAAGGACAATTGCCGTTATACAGGGATCAGACCTGGAAAATGGCAGGAGGTATAGAGCAGGAAATGTTTAAATTCATTTTGCTCAGAGCCGGTGTGCAGAAAGAGATTCAAGCCACCCGGGAAACTCCATGGAAACTGACTGGCGGGTTTGGCTTGAAAGTACACAGAGTCGCTCTTGATGGCTCTTATGAGTACAATACACTGAGGGTATTTGATGTGATCAATGTATCGTTGAGAGTCGGATTTTAGGAGAAGATCAGAAATCAATTACAAGCAGAGTAATATCATCGTCTGGTGATTGGTCAGCTCCGCAGAATGTCTTCTGATCTGCAAGAATATAATTAACAGCCTCTTTGGCCGGAATGTCAAGAGAACGGCTTGAACTCTGTGACAAGCGCTCAACCCCGTACATTTCATCGCTGCTGTTTTTGGATTCTATCAATCCGTCTGTATACAGCACCAGTCTTACTGTTCCCGGTTCATATTCAAATTTCGATTCAGAGAGCATCATGTCCGGGAAGACTCCCATGAAGAGTCCGTCAGCCTTGATCATGTTGCAGGTTTTGGATCTGCGGTTGAACAGCAGAATCGGGCAGTGGCCAGCAGAAGTATAATGGAGCACATGTTCATTTGTATCAAGAACGGCATAAAATATGGTTACAAAATTATCGGTTTTTATCTCCGATAAAAATGTCTGATTGATCTGTTCAAGTGTCTTTTGTGGAGATTTTTCATTCTTGACATAGCTTTTCAGGAGGACCTTTGCCATGGACATTATTAGAGCGGATGCAACGCCATGCCCTGAAACATCTGCAACAACAAGCCCGTAGACTCCCTCGGAAATACTGAACGCATCGTAGTAGTCACCTCCGACGGCATCTGCGGAG
>CAYLVN010000037.1:13687-14534 GCA_964387115.1 uncultured Fibrobacter sp. | reverse complement strand
TAAGTCACGAGGTTTTGGTCCTCGCATTCGAGGGTTCGAATCCTTCCGCCCCAGCATTATGACTCTGATAATTCTTATCCCAGGAGGTATTTTGGACATAATAAAACTTAAAACGCGATCACGCAATGGATCGGGAAAATCCTATACCCGCAAAGCACGCATGCAGGGATGGGTACCGGCGATCTATTATGGACGCAATCATGAACCGGTTAACATTGAGGTAGACGAGAAAGAATTCGCGACACTGGTCCGTACAAAAAAACTCACTCACCTTATCGATCTCGGGTTAAAGGAAAATGATGAGTCGATTGCGGTTATCCGAGAGGTCCAGCGGCACGTTCTGAAAGACGATGTCTTTTTCCATGTTGATTTTCAGAAAATCGCCATGAACGAGAAAGTCACGATCGAGATTCCTGTTGAAACTTTCGGACTTCCTATCGGAGTTAAAGACAACGGCGGTGTACTTGGCAGCCCTGTGAAAAGGGTTAAAATCGAGTGTATGCCTTCTGATATTCCAGAAAAAATCAGTATTGATGTATCGGCTCTGGATGTTGGAGATTCTATTCACGTCAGGGATGTTGTTGTTCCTAATATCGTTATCAAAGAATCTCCGGACGAAGTTCTGGCTGTTGTCACACTTCCTTCTCGTGAGGAAGAGGTGGCCAAGCCTGGCGCAGAAGGTGCAGCTGAAGCTGGCGCAGCACCTGCAGCAGCACCTGCAGCAGAGAAAAAATAGTCCCGGCTCATGGGGTTGTTCTCTTTCGTTCGGAAGCTGCTCCCTGGGACATCTGTACCCGACTCAGTCGATGCTGTTTTTGTTGGTTTGGGCAACCCCGGAAATTATGCC
>CAYLVN010000037.1:11728-13677 GCA_964387115.1 uncultured Fibrobacter sp. | reverse complement strand
TTCAGCGGAGATTTGGACGATGAGGTAAAAAATGTTTAAAAAAGTATTAATAGCTAAGCCTCAGACTTTTATGAATTCTTCCGGAGTGGCTGTTGAGGCCCTGGTGAAGAGACTTAAGATTCCGCTTGGTATGACAATGGTAATAGTGGATGATATAAATCTTCCGCTTGGTGTTATACGGGCGAGAAGAGGGGGATCCCACGGCGGCCATAATGGACTCAAATCCATAATAGAATATGTCGGTTCCGATTTCCCCCGTCTTCGAATCGGGATTGGCCCTGCGCCTGAAGACAGGGACTTAAAGGAATTTGTGCTGGGAGAGTTCACAAGCGAGGAAGAAGAAGTACTGAAACAGGTAATTACAAAATCAGTCGCTGCATCGATTCATTTTCTTACCGAAGGAATAGATGCGGTGATGAATAAATTTAACAATTGATCCTGCTCCGGCTTTCGGCAGCTCGGGGCCTTAGACCACAGGAGGTTTAATTTGAAACGGCCGTATGAATCAATGGTAGTTTTTGACGGGACCCTTCCCGATGATGTGCTTCAGAAAGAACAGCAGATGGTTGAAGACCTTCTGAAGCAGAGTGCAAATCTCGAGAAGACGGATGTATGGGGAAAGCGTCAGCTTGCCTATACAATTAAAAAGAAAAAGACCGGTTACTATTGCCTTTTCCTCTATGAAGGCGAAGGAGACACGGTTATTGCCCTTGACAAATATATCAAGCTGAACGATCGCATTCTTCGCTATCTTACTGTTCAGCGCAATGTCAAAAATGATATTGCCAGAGCCGAGGCTGCTGCCCGCCGGGAAAAATCTCCCGAAAGTGATATGCCAATCCAAATCGATGATGAAAATGAATAATTGAGGAGAGAGAAAAATGTATCAGAAAAGAATGGATAGAGGAGAACGGAACGACTTTAATCAGGGCGGTCCCAGAAGAAGGATCAAGAAAGTTTGCTGGTTTGAACAGAATAAAGTAGAACCCGACTATAAAGATATCCGAATCATTTACAGATATGTCACAGAACGTGGTAAAATTGTTCCGCGCCGTCTCTCAGGTGTCAGTTCAAAGAACCAGAGAAAACTGGCTGTCGCAATCAAACGCGCACGCCACCTGGCTCTTCTACCCTTTGTAGCGGAAAACATAAAATAAACTGATCTGAAATGAGAGGAGCGATTTAAATATGGAAGTGGTTCTGAAAAAAGACTATGATGGGCTGGGTAAAGCCATGGATGTCATTCCGGTAAAGGATGGCTATGCCCGGAATTTTCTTATCCCTCAGGGTATCGCTATACCGGCCACTGAAGGAAATAAGAAAAATGTTGCTGAGGCTAAAAAGATTGCTGAACGCAAAGAAGATAAGAAAATCGCGGAGGCAAAAGAGCTTTCCAAGAAAATAGAGCAGATCCCCTGCACAATTCCGGTGAAGGTAGGGGAAGAAGAAAAAATCTACGGCTCTGTTTCTGCTCAGGAAATCTCTGATTTTCTGAAAAAGGAAGGCTTCGATGTCCAGAAGCGTGACGTAGATCTCAGTGAACCCATAAAGCAGCTTGGCGTATACAATATCAAGATCAATCTGTACAAAGATGTATCCGCAAGGTTGAAGGTCTGGGTAGTAAAAGAGGAAAAATAAAGCCCGGTGAATAAATAAGGATATATATGCCGGGCCGACTTAAAGACCCGGCATTTTTTTTATTGAAAGGAACTTGAATGATTTTCAAAGGATGTTACGTAGCTATCGTTACCCCTTTCAGGGATGATGGTTCCATAAATGAGCAGGCTTTGCGCAGCAATATCGATTTTCTAATAAGTAAAGGTGTTGCCGGGCTTGTTCCATGCGGGACCACCGGTGAATCGGCTACTCTTTCCTGGGAAGAGCATAACAGGGTAGTGGATATCACAATAGATCAGGCCAAAGGCAAAGTGCAGATCATCGCAGGCGCA
>CAYLVN010000037.1:6470-11718 GCA_964387115.1 uncultured Fibrobacter sp. | reverse complement strand
AATAATACTGAAGAGTCAATTGCTGCTGCCAGACATGCCCAGGATAAAGGCGCAGATGCACTCCTTTGTATAACACCTTATTACAATAAACCTACCCAGGAAGGTCTGTTCCAGCACTACAAGGCTATCTCTTCAAGTGTGGAAATCCCGATTGTAGTTTATAATGTCCCTGGTAGAACGAGTGTAAATCTGCTGCCGGAAACCCTTGAGAGGCTGTGCGCATTCAAAAACATTGAATGTGTCAAAGAGGCCAGTGGTAACATAACCCAGATCTCTGAAATTCACCGCCGCTGTGGTGATCGGCTCTCGATACTTTCCGGTGATGATGCTCTGACACTGCCGATTCTGGCAATCGGTGGAAAAGGCGTAATTTCCGTGGTGGGAAACATTGTCCCTGACAGAATGGTCAGTCTGATCAATGAGTATTTTAAGGGGAACATGGATGCGGCACTCAAAATTCATGAGGAGCTTCTTCCTTTGTGCCAGGGAATGTTTGTGGAGACAAACCCGATACCTGTAAAAACTGCGATGAACCTTCTTGGAATGAATGCCGGAGTTTTTCGCTTGCCGCTAGTGGCCATAAGCGAACGCAATAAACAGGAACTTATCTCCGTATTACGTAAGTACAACCTCAGCATTAAGGAGTAAACTTACTGTGGCTTTGAACATAGTTTTAAATGGTGCGCTGGGGAGAATGGGCGTGGAGATCGCCAACGTGGTGCTCTCAGATAACACGCTTAAACTTGCGGCTTGTGTTGACTATCCAGGGCATCCCAAAGCCGGTCAGGACTATGGTAATCTGATCGGAAAAGGGCCTCTGAATGTGGAGTTGAGGGATTCATTCGACGGGCTGGATCTCTCCGGCGCTGTCATCATAGATTTCTCTTCTATCGAGTCGTCCTGCGCTCTTTTACGTAAAGCTGCAGATTTAGGCGCCGGTCTGGTAGTTGGTACTACCGGACTGGGCCCTGAAGTCTATGAGCTGGCACAGGTTGCATCAAAAAAGATACCGGTTCTGGTCAGTCCGAACATGAGTCTTGGGGTAAACCTTCTCTTTTCCCTTACCGAAATTGTATCTTCAAGATTAAAGGACCTCTTCGATATCGAGATCATCGAAGCGCATCACCGGTTCAAAAAGGATTCTCCAAGCGGTACTGCGAAGCGTTTAGGCGAAATCGTTGCAGAGTCTCTGGGAGTTTCTTACGATGATTCGGTGCAGAACGGAAGGTCAGGTCTTGCGCAATCAACCCGTCCGCCAAGGGAAATAGGAATGCATGCGGTGCGCGGGGGAGATATTGTTGGGGATCATACGGTTCTGTTTGCAGGGATCGGTGAGCGGATCGAATTAAGGCACATGGCTCACAGTCGAACGACTTTTGCCAAAGGAGCAGTTGTGGCCGCAAAATGGCTTGCGGACCACAAACCCGGTCAGTATACCATGAAGGATGTTCTGGGGTTGTAGTGACTCCACAAAATGGGAGTAATATGAAGTCTTCATTTCTCTTGCTGATTTTTTCCATCGCCTTTTTAGCTACTTCACAGGTTCAGTCAACTGAAGGTGATAAAGAAGCTCAAATAGTTGATTCGCAAACCGTTGCGGAGCCTGTCAAAGATAAAGACAGCAGTTCTCAGATCGCAGAACCAGAAAAGAAAACGGTAGAGATAATCGAAAGCGAAGAGGAACTGATTCTCGATGGTGGAGAGGAAGATCTTCTGGGATCTATCAAACCTCAGGAGAAAGAGGCAGAAAAGGCAGATAGTGCAGCGATCAGTTCGGAGCAGGTAGGAAAAGCCGATTCTGCGGAAACCGTAACTGAACAGCTTCCTGAGGGCTCCTCTGATCAGGTAAAGAAACCGGCGCAGTCTGACAGCCCTGTGACTGAGGCTAATGCGCCTGTGCAGGAGAAGTCTGAACCTGTTGTTGCCAAAGTCGAAAAGATGCAGCCGATTAATTTCGCCCGCAATTTAACAGAGTACAGATCTCCCAAGCTGGCAATCATGCTCTCGTTGCTGCTTCCAGGGCTTGGGCAGTCCTATGCTCACAACGGCAAAAAGGCTGTTCTTTACGGTGCAGTTGAAGCTGCCGTAGTCGGCGTAGGGGTGGGTTTTGCGGTCAAGGGCAGAAGTGTGAAGAATGAAGCTAATAAATTTGCTGATCAGCACTATTCGGCCGGAAATTTTAAAAGTTATTTGGATAAACTGAAGAATCACTTTTCAGATTCTATTGTCTACGATCATATTTTTCTGGGTTCTGATCCGGACACTTTTGTAAATGTCAATGTTAAAAACAGGGATGAGACCTATTACCGCACTATTCGTGATGCTGATCTTGCATTCGTTCACGGCTGGGATGACGCGGAGCCGGGGTTGAATGATAATTTCGAGATCGAGCCCGAATATGAAAGCGTATATAGCAAACATCTTGATCCGGAGCAGGAATACCTTTTTTATAGAAAGGGAGCCGGTGATGACACCAGCAAAGCAATGTACGGTTTTTCAGAAAACCAGAAAAAATACAGTGACCAGATCTCCCGTTCTAACGGCCACTACCGGACATCAAAAGGTGTACTGACTCTGCTTTTAGTGAATCATATAGTGAGTGCAATCGATGCGGGGATTACTGCCAAAGCTTATAATGACCAGCTTCTTGGAAAGCAGAGTTTCTGGCAGAGAATAAATATTAAAGAGCAGAGCGTGGCTACTGGAAATGGTACAGCCACGGGCTATGCTTTGCAGGTGAGATTTTGAAGAAACATACTCTTTCGATAGTTCTGCCGTTGCTCTTGTGGAGTGGTCTTTCTGCTCAGGTCACTGTTCAGGAAATTATTACTGACAGTGTAGATGTTTTTTCGCGGCAGAGTGACAGGGCCATGAAATCATCAAACCTGGCCATGGCTGCATCACTTCTGATCCCCGGTCTGGGACATCATTATCTTGGCAAAGCTGAACCTGCGCTTGCGCTGATAAGTCTCGATGTGCTCTCGGTATTCGGCGCAATATTGTGCAGCCAGCATTCAAAAGGTTTGCTGACGGATTCACGTGGCTACGCTGGTACTTATGCCAGGATTGTACAGGGGAGGGAGGATGAAAATTACTGGAACATGGTTGGTGAATTTGATGACATGGATTCTTACAATGAAGCCGTACGTCTTAACCGTCAGTCCGGTGATGAGATTACAGACAGCAGGCTGAGCTGGAAATGGGATTCTGATTACTACAAAGACGAATACAGGAAAATCAGAAAGAACTCACACAGATTCAAGACCGCAGCATCGCTTTGTCTGGGAGCCATGGTTCTTAACAGGCTTGTAGCTTTTGTGGACATAAGGGCAAAAACCCGTTACAAAGGGGTCACAAGCACATCATTTCATCTGCAGCCGTCTATTTCACCTGATTTTTCTTCAGCTGGAATTCTTATCTCAAAACAATTCTGAAATAAGGGCCTGACCCTGTATTGCACCTTTAAATCTCTGGTTGTATATTGTACTATATATGGTGTTGGTTCGTATATAATACACAATCCTTTCGATCTGGAGTGAACCGATGCGTTGTCCTTTCTGCAGTCATGGTGAAGATAAAGTAGTTGATTCCCGTTCAAGTAAAGAGGGGCAGGCGGTACGGAGGCGCAGGGAGTGTCTCCGTTGCGGTCAGAGATTCACAACGTATGAGTATATTGAAAATGTGGCTTTGACTATTATTAAAAGTGATCAGCGCCGTGAACCTTTTGACCGGCAGAAGCTGATGCAGGGTATAATTGCTGCCTGCAAAAAAAGACCCGTAAGCATGAAGAAAATTGAAAGCATAGTTGACAAAATAGAAAATCAGATAGAAAAGTCAGGCAAAATGGAGGTGCCAAGTTATGATATAGGCCAGTTTGTGATGGCTGAGCTCTATGCTCTTGACGAAGTGGCATACGTAAGATTTGCCTCTGTTTACCGTAAATTCAAGGATATCTGTGAGTTTATATCAGAAGTTAAGGATTTAGAATCAAAAGCGGAACCGGTTGTGAAGGGGAAGTGAATCCCCCTTCACCTTTCCTCAATTCTCCCGCCTCTTGCAGTTGCCAATTGTTTCTGTATCTTGAACAATGTCCTCATCAAACTTCATTTTTCGTGAACCATTAAGTCGTAGAATAAAACAAGGTGGTAAAATCAAAGCATAGTCACAACTGGAACATCATTTGTTTTCAGTTCCCCTGACCCCCCGGGATCTGAAGCACCTTCTTTATCTGCTGCTGTATGCGAATCTCAGCCAGATCCTGTGAGTGCTCTTATTCACTCGCGCATCGGCGTCTTCAGGCTGTTTCAATTGATAGTCATAGTCGTAGTCAAGTGTGACAGAACGGACAAGCCGCCAGCTCAGAGTGGCCGAGATATCGTAGTCCGGTTTTGTGAGTCGCATTTCAGGAGCAACAGGTGCAAAGAGTTTCAATTCGGCTCCGGCAGTTCCCAGTTTCCCTATCATGAGATTGGCGCTTAGTGATCCCTGAGGTCCGAACTCAAAGATTCTGGTCTCATCCATTGATTGCAGTACTATACTGTTTTTCATGCGTAAATAATAAGTGGAATCGGAATACAGCTCAGGGTTGACACTCTGGTATCGTGACGGAAAGCTGGAGAAAGAGCTTCCCGCACCCAGCCTTATTTTCAGCTCAAAGAAGTTTGTATTGACAGCATCCAGGTTTGCTCCACCCCCCACATCGACAGTAAATGGGGAGAAGGAAGGGCTTATGTCGAAAATCTGATAATCTGAGCTGAAACTTTTTTCAGTAACAGTTGAATCGTTGTTGAGGAAACAGAATTCACTTTTATTGTAATCATCGAGCCTGACCCGTCGCGGAAGCAGGTTGGTTCTGAATTCAGCGCGGCCATAGGGACCAAACCACTTTAAAAATCGCCAGATGTAAAGAGAGTTGATACGGAAATCGTCTACTCCGCTTGTCAGGTCCAGTTCCGAAAGGCTCAGACCTTCATCGAGACGTATTGCGGATTCCCACTCATGATGATCATAGTTGTAAAGCAGCCAGATGCTTGAGCTGAGGCTGAAGATAGAGGAAATTGCTTCTCTGTGCTGTTCAAGCCGGTCAATTTCACCGTTGAACTGCAGCATCCCGCCGATGTTTGCACCATATTTCCAGTGAGAGGCGATTTTGGTTCCGGGTGAGATATCGACTGTGCCGCCGCTGATGATTGCCATGTTATCGGGACGCTGGACAAGGAGGAACTTGACGAGTTCACCGGGAAGAAGT
>CAYLVN010000037.1:0-6460 GCA_964387115.1 uncultured Fibrobacter sp. | reverse complement strand
TTGAAACTTTCTCCTCTTCCAAGTATCTTGTAGGTGCCGGGTTTGAGTATCCATGTCCTTACGGCCTCTCCCAGGTTAAGGTCGGCACCGAACCCTCTTCCGAATGACTCGAAATCATCCAGACGTACCAGTTCATATTCACCCCTGAACGATGTGACATTCGTGTCAACAGTTTCGATGGTAAGGGCGGCCCATTCGGGCATCACAGGAGTAATTCTGGATTCTTTAACCTCAATGTTTTTCACGATACGCTGACGGTGCGATCCGCTCCCGAGAACTACATAGTAAGGTCCCGGTTCTACATTATAGGTTATACCTGTTTCCCCGGAGCCGATTGTATGCCCGTCAGGATCAATAATTTCCACATCAGGCTCGTTTTTGGCGTCTGTAAATCTGGGAATAAATATTCCTCCTTTACCGAGGGGGACATTTATTCTGTCGGTGGACATCTGTTCAGACAGCGGCGGTGCTTCCCAGGTCTTTGCCACATTATCGTACCAGGCGGTAGTGCGATTCGTTCCCTCTGATTCCTGCTGTTTAAGAGAGTCTAAGGGGATTTGCCATCTGATGTACTCCTCGGTAATATCTTCTCCGGGAAGATCTGGAGGCAGCTCTCCTCTGGGGCAGGTAAACGCAACGACGATAAGCAGTACTACTTTAAATGGCAGCGGATTCCGGAGCATCAATTCCTGACCTCGGTGAAAGTCGTGTCCTGAAACTCTGGTGTTTCTATTCTTGAAACAGGGGGCCCGATGCCCAGATCCTGTGCCAGTTTGATATCCATATCACTAATGGCCTGTGCCATGGATAATTCCATAATAGCTGACAACTCCCGAATCACAAATTCCGGTTCATGTTGATAGATCTTTTTGCGCAGATCGAACCTTTTGGTGTAAACTATCCCTCCGTCGCTGATTCTCACCAGGTTGATCCTGTATGCAAGATGGGCAAACCAGAGTTCATCACTGTCGTATTCTTCAAGCGCTTCAATTATGCCGCTGAGCTCATAGTGAGGTTTGTGGCTCTCATCGAATCTTCTTACAACGTTGTTGACAAGACCTGATGATGCAAGATGTTTGTGAACCAGGTCTGTAATCATACGCGCAGGTTTAACTGCCCAGACGCGGTATACATAGTATTTTAGTTGAAAAGGACTCTGTCGGTATACAATCTGGGGGCGGTTGTATGCTTCCTCAATGTCAAATTCTCTGAGCCGGATTGTAACCGGATAGGGTGTCTGGCTCTGACGTGTTTGTATTTGAGATGGCATATAATTGAGCATGTAATACTGTTTAACCGGTACAGTGCCGCATCCGGCTGCTACCAACGTGAAAAATGCCAACAGGTATAATATCCGCATCTTCATCGGATCTCCCTCCCTCTCTGCGATTCACCTTTAAGCAGCAGTGATGGATTTTCAGCCAGAACTTTGGTCAGCTGATTGGCGTTTTCTGATGCCTCCCTGATATTTTCCATACTGACTGCAAAATCTTCTCTGCTCTGGCGGATCATGAGGGAAAGGTCCTCTGAGAGGCTCTTTAGAGATTGCACGGTGGAATCCACCATGGTAAATGTCCGGTTTACCAGTTCAGGAGAGACACTGTTTTTAAAAGAGCTGGTGAAGGTTTCTATATCTCCCGCTGCTGCATCTATTTTGGATATAATGTTTCCGGTTGAGGCAGTCAGCTTTACGATCTGTGGCCTTGTCTCACTTACAAAACCCTTGACATCATTTGTAATGTAAGACACATTATCCAGAATCATCTTTATTGAACGCAGACTGTCGGGTTCGGTGATCTGATTGAGGTGATTGAGCAGCAGTTCCACTTTAGCGACAATCGATTCCGCTTTGCCTGTAATGGAAGAGATCATTGAGACTCTGGTAGGAATCTCAGAGCCCGGTTTGAGAAGGTCTGATTCGTTTTTCCCACCGGAAATCTCAACGTATTTGAGTCCGGTAATCCCCATTGCCCCTGTGGTGGCCACCATGTCGACTTTCATAGGGAAATCCTGCTGGATTTTAAGATCGACTTTTACTCTGGAGAGGTTGTTGGGGTTGTAGGAGATTTTTTCTACTTTTCCGATAGGTACTCCGTTGAACTTTACTACCGCACCCTGTTCCAGTCCGCTGAGCGATTCGCCTTCGAAGAATGCAATAAAAGTGTTGTATTTGTCACTAAGCCGCACGCCCAGGGGAATAGCCGCGAAAACCAGCAGAAGAGTTACTCCTGCAATTACAAACACCCCGAGTCGGGCGCGCTGTGCCCTTGAAATGCTCATCCTGAAATCTCCAGGTTAAAATCGCTATCACCGGAGTTATCATGTGTACTGACCGGTTCTTGACGCTTGAAGAAGTCTGAAACAGGACCTTCTTTCATTTTCATCGCCTCTGACAAGGGTCCATCGAAAAGCAATGACCCCTTGAATAAAAATGTGATTTTGTCCGATATCTTTTCTATGGAAAAGAGCTCATGGGTTACAACCACAATTGTAATCCCCAGCATCTTTCGCAACCTCAACAACAGGTCATCAAGACCTGCCGATGTTACCGGATCAAGCCCGGCAGAGGGCTCATCACAAAACAACAGCGGCGGGTCCAATGCCAGAGCGCGAGCCAAAGCAGCCCTTTTTCGCATTCCTCCCGAGAGCTCTCCGGGATAGAGGTCAGCAGCATGAGGAAGATCGACCTGCGCAAGCTTAAGACGCACTATCTCTTTAATTATACTATCTGGTAAATCGGTGTGCATATGCAGAGGCAATGCTACATTCTCGCTTACGGTCATAGATCCCAGCAAAGCTCCGTTCTGAAAGAGGACACCGACTTTTTTAAGTACCTCCACGGTCTGTGGGTCATCCTGATCAGATATCTCAGTACCGAAAATCCTGATACTTCCTGAAAATGGCTTCAGGAGCCCTATTATTGATCTCAGTAGTGTCGTCTTTCCGCATCCTGATGTCCCGAGGATCACTCTGATTTCGGATGCAGAGAAACTGGTGGTTATATCATTCAATATGACCCGCTCACCATACTTTGCCACCAGATTTTTTATTTCCACCGCAGGTTTCAAGTTGCTCTGGTTCAATTCGGTTCCCTTAGAGAATAAAGGAGAAGATCGCGTCGGCAATTATGATAATAAAGATTCCGGTTACGACGCTGGCGGTAGTTTCTTTCCCCACAGCCTCTGCACCTCCGCGAACCCTGAAGCCATAAAACGAGCCAATCCAGATAATGAGCCAGGAGAAGACAAGCGATTTCACAAAACCCGCAAAGACATCTTTTATTGCCAGGCTTTTGCCCAGTTCATTCCAGAATAGACTCGATCCCAGATCGAGATAGAGTACTGCGACAAAATAGCCGCCCAGAATCCCTGCTGCGGTGCCAAATATTGAAAGGATGGGCATTGTGATGGATATGGCCCAGAACTTTGGTACTACCGTAAACTGAATAGGGTTAATTCCCATAGTCTGTAGTGCATCAAGTTCCTCTCCTACAACCATAGTGGCGATCTCAGCTGTTGTAGCGCTTCCAGTCCGCCCTGCCAGAATGATGGCTGTGAGCAAAGGCCCCATCTCTCTGACCATTGTTATGCCGAGCAGGGGTGCCAGGAAAATACCGGCTCCGAAGGTACGAAGCTGAATTGCAGTCTGGAGAGCAAGCACAATCCCTATAAGAAGTGAAAGCAGGCCTACTATGCCGAATGCCTTAAACCCAAGCTGATACATCTGCTCGCCAAGAGCTCCCTTTTTGAAGTCTCTTTTTTTCAGGAGACCCAGGGTTCCCCAGTAAAGCATTTCAGTAAGAACAGAAATCGCACTTATGGCATTGTCCTTGAATAAAAGAACTGCATCCCCAGTTCTGACCAGAAAATTCTCCTCTTTCTTCTTCTCAATATGTTTGCCTGCGGGGGAGGACCACGCCTGCAGATTTTTGAGCAGATCCGGAGACAGGTCCCGCAAAATCAGTTTGCCGCCAGCTTTTTTGTAAGCTGAGTGGAGCAGGCGGATAAAGGACATTCCGGCGGAATCGATCTTTTCGGTCTTGGAAAAATCGAGAATCAGAGTCTCGTTTTTTTCACAAGTTAGCAGGTTGCATTTTGAAACCCAGTCAAGGTTAAGAAATACAGGAACAGTGATAGACTTTTTTTCTGCTGGATCTCTTGTAATTCGGGTTTTCATAAACTGGAAAGATGAATCAATATTAATTAAGGGCACGCGTACTTGTTAAGTATAGTATCTGGACGGTAGAAATTCATCAATTATTGCCAGAATTGAGGAAAATAGTGCGCCGGGGAGGGAAAAACCGGAGTCCTTGACGAAATGGGAGTACCTGATGTCAACGGGGTGCGATAAAATAATTTTATGGAGCGGCTCTGTCAATATCTCTGTAAGTCGTTGAATTAAAAGGAAATAGAGTCAGTCTGGAAGGAATGCTCCGGTTTTAAAAATTCAAAATAAGTGAGAAACAAATTGCTTTTCGGTACTTTTGCCCCTATATTATAAGTGCCTCATGAAAAACAAATTACCAGAATATGAACAAAATTCCTCTAAATAAAATCCTTTTCTGAGTGTGGAGGGTTACACAACATGCAGTTACCTAAATCGCGGCGCCGTCAAAAGCTTCGGGAAAAGAAATGTCAGTATCCGGGATGCGGAAAGATCTTTTTTGGCATCCATATTTCAAAGTATTGTCCCGAACACCGCCAGGACAGATATCGTATCAGAAAGCGGACAAAGCCTGAAGATGTCAATATCAAGAATCAGACTTTCAAGCATAATTACACTGAAGTAGTAACTCTTGTAATGAACTGTGCACTTGAAGGATGTGATCATCAGTTTGAGGTCAAGATCTATCCACGTCAGTATATCTATCCCAAGTATTGTCCTGAGCACCGTAACGAGTACAAACGAATTCGTCATCTGCAGTTGATCGGCAGAGAAGACCTGATCGAGCAGATGAAAAAGGAGAGCGAATGCTTTGAAATTGAGCATTCTGAGAGAGAAGATGGTGTGGATGTAGTAGGTGAAATGGAAGATGTAGCCTGAGAGTCACCAGTACATGTCAGGAAGCAGGAAGTCACAAGTCGGAAGGTCCGGGTTGTGACTTTCGTTTTTGAGCCGGATCTTTTTATCCGGCATCTGAACTTAACTTTCGACTTTCAGTCTGTACCTATAATTTACCTTGGTTTTAATCTCTTCAAATCCTATTTTTCCAGTTTAATTCAACCTTAATTGTTTTTAGGCAGGTATTTAGATGCACTCGTCTGATCAGGCAATTAGTAATGTAAGTGGAAGCGTACAGAGGTTCTTTGATACTGCTTTTTCCGGAGTAGAGATAAACGGTCCGGAGCTGAATGCCCCTGAGATTCAGAAGAGTCCGCTGATGCTTGTCAGCACTCATCGCAGCCATACGGATTATTTTCTGGTGGGGCATTGTTTTTTCGGGAAAGGTTTCAGAGGATTAAGGTTTGCTGCGGGTGACAATCTAACCAATCTTCCCTATCTGGGCCCCCGTTTCAAGAACTGGGGAGCGTTCCCGGTTTCCCGTGATACCGGTTTTGAGCGCAACTACGTTCGTAACCTTTGTAAAAGTGTCAAATCGATGCTTCAGGGCGGACAGGCGGTAATACTTTTCCCGGAGGGGGGGAGGAGTTACTCCGGTTCGATGCTTGACATAAAATACGGTATTCTGGGCGCATCGGTGCTTCTGCAGGCTGAGAATCCTCAGAGTGATGTTTTTCTTCTGCCGATTGCTGTTTCTTATGAATTTCCTCCGGACCTTCCCTATTTCAAAATGCTTCTGAAAGGCAAGTCGTACCGTAAACGAACAAATCCCGTATTTAAAAGAATACTGGGGAATATCTTGTATTTTGGCGCTGATATACTTGCTTATGCTCCGGCGATGGCCGCAAGATACACCGGGAAAAAGAGGTACGGGAAAATTTACGTCGATTATGAAACCCCGGTTTCTGTCCGCGAGATGGTTGATGTTTCTGCAAACAGAATTGAAAAAGCCCGTGATGATTTTTCATCACACAGGGCTTCCATGCAGAAGGTCAGTGATGTAATTCAAGCCAGGTTTATCAATCTTTTCAGGATTTTGCCGGTTCATCTGGTTGCCTTTATACTTAAGAATGGAGAATTTACAGACACAGATCAGATCTCTTCTGAGATCCCTTCGCTTCTCAAGAAACTGGCTGAAGTATCCCGCAACCTGAAGCAGGTAGATACGGAAACTCCTGAGTCGATTGTTAAAACCGGAATAGAACATCTTGTGAGGACAAAAGCGGTCAGTTTCAAAAACGGACGTTTATCAATAAAGAAACAGGAAATAATTGATTACTTTGCCCAATCGATAAAACTGTGAGGTGAATTTTGCTTTTTGAAGACTATCTTGTTCTACCAACAGTCGTTGAGCTGAGAGCTGAAGAGAAGGTGGAGGCCTTCAAGGAAATTACGCTTA
>CAYLVN010000036.1:6767-14571 GCA_964387115.1 uncultured Fibrobacter sp. | reverse complement strand
GATGATTTTCTCATGATTTTTCTCTCCTTTGTTCATGTTCGTTTTTGATCTTTTCAGTTTTAACGATACATCTGAGCACTTCTGCCACGCTCCAGGCCTGCGCTATACATCCCCGTGGTGTAAAGGGCGGTTCAGCATCGAAAATTTCACTGATCGACCCCACACACGCCTCATACATATGAGTCCCGAAACTATCGAGAAATTTCCGGGCACCATCGGTATCTGACGGGTAACATCTCAACCAGGCATCTATAAAGGGACCGATAAGCCAGGCCCAGACAGTCCCCTGGTGATAGGCTGCATCACGGGCCCGCAGATCTCCAAAGTATTCCGGCTTATATTGAGGGTCCCCGGGTGCAAGAGAACGCAGTCCATAGGGAGTGAGCAAATTTTCCTTTACTTTATTGACAACTGCTTTCCATCTGTTTTTCTCCAGCACAGGATAATCAAGGGAAACCGCCAGAACCTGATTGGGTCTGAGCGT
Organism: uncultured Fibrobacter sp.; assembly: GCA_964387115.1. Classification (GTDB taxonomy): domain Bacteria; phylum Fibrobacterota; class Chitinivibrionia; order Chitinivibrionales; family Chitinispirillaceae; genus JAAYIG01. Next base: position 14,087 of record CAYLVN010000036.1, on the reverse strand, counting down.
CTTGTCCGCTCCTGACTCTCCATCTATTACATCGTAAAGATATCCGCCCTTTTCATACCAGAATCTTTCGTTAAAAGAACTACGGGCTTTCGTGGCAGCCTCCGCAAGAAACCCCGATGATGACCCTCCCCGTTCATTACTCACCCACCCCTCAAGAAGCATCAGCGCGTTGTACCATAATGCGTTTATCTCCACAGCCTTACCCCTCCGGGGTGTCACCACCCATCCATCCACCATTGCATCCATCCACGTAAGCTGCACCCCCTCCTCCCCCTGGTACAGAAGCCCGTCGGAGTTGTCTACTCTTATGCCGTAAATGGTGCCTTCAAGATGATGTTTGACTATGTCAAGCATAGGGTCAAGGAGCTTTAAAAGGGTAGCATGGTCGTTTGTGTACTGGATATAGCGCTGAAGTGCATGGAAAAACCACAGTGTGGCATCAGCGGTATTATACCGCCCATCTCCTTTACCCTCCGGGAAATGGTTCGGGATAAGACCGTTGCGGATATAGTGAGCGAATGTTCTCAGTATCCACCCCGCTTCAGTAAACCTCCCGGTGGTCAGTGTCAACCCCTCGAGGCTTATCATCGTGTCCCGCCCCCAGTCTGTAAACCAGTGATAACCGGCAATTACAGACCGCAATTCATCTCCCGATTCAAGCGTACGTACTGCATGGGCAGCCCTGACCGGGGTGATTATAAACTGGTCCGCAGCAATAACCAGTTCCGCGGCTATGCCTCTTTTAGCCTCCGGAACAGCACTATCCAGAAGTCGTGATATGCGGGACAGCTCCGATTTATAAGCCTGTTGAGGGGTGAGTGCAAGAATTGTCTCCCAGGGCTCACAGGAGGCACTTAGAGTAAAAGTTGAACCCTGGTGCATCCTTGAGCTGATTACTCCCGGTGTCCAGAGCCTCTCCAGAGCCTCGTAACCCCTCTCCTGTTCAAGATGGTAATGGACACTGCTCTCTGCCCCTCCGTCAAGAATAAATCTCCACTCTTTACCTTCCGGGAAAAGCCTTAAAACCGGGTACTTGTCATCTGCGCTTATTTCAAAACGGTTTCCTCTCACACTTATGCTGTAACCGCCGCAACTCTTTTCGAGTGACTCATCATGGAAACGAAACCGCAGAAACGGCCGAAGCTCAATCGAACAGCCCGAAGGGGCGGAAACCAGAGTGTAGATTAGATGAACGGTGTTCTGAAGGTGAGACATGAAAACACGTTTCTCAAGGAGATATCCCTCTACACTGTATCTCCATACCGGTATCCCCGCTTCCAGAGAGAATCCGGTGATATGGTGCGCGCCGCTAATTTTTCTATTTGGCTCTTCATTCAGTTCTGCCCCCAGGCAGACACATCTTTGGTTCTCTATAACGATGGATTCGGCGAGGTGGTTCAGAAGAACAATTCTTCCAGACGGTGAGGGAAGCGCGGCTACAAGAAGGGCGTGGTAGCGACGGTCGAGGGTTCCACCGATGGTCCCTGACCCATACCCGCCCAGACCATTTGTAACCAGCCACTCCCGTCTTAACAGTTGATAGTGACCGGCGCGGTCATTTTCATCGAATGTTATCCTGCGAATCGGCTCCAGTGCAGACTCCCTTTTTTATATTCTCTCAGTTCACTCTGCCTGTTTCCCTCTGTTGCGCGGGTGATGACGGCGACTTTTTCGTAAGATTCATATAGAAGAGATGGGGGCAAAAGGAGTGCCAGTAGAGTGGAACACCACCCCTGCCCCACTTTGTCATTCTCTAAAGATTAACCGCGAAAATCGCGAAAGATGAGAGGGGACTGGATGCCGTTCTTCAACGGCATGACGAAACCGTGACGGTGGTGCTGAAAAGAATACTCCTGTGAATGACATAACAGCCTGTTCCCCGTCATTCCGGCGAAGGCCGGAAACCATCTTCGCCCACTCCAAACATTCCTGGATGCCGTTCTTCAACGGCACGACGAAACCATGACGGTGGTGCTGAAAAGAATACTCCTTTGAATAACGTAACAGCCTGTTCCTCGTCATTCCGGCGAAGGCCGGAAACCATCTTCCCATGCTCCAAACATTCCTGGATGCCGTTCTTCAACGGCATGACGAAACCGTGACGGCGGTGATGAAAAGGGTACTCCCGGATATACCGTAATATCTTTTTACCTCATTATAAATTCCTGCCTACGCAACACCACTCACGCCCCCCCCTTGTATAATGTCCGCAGGTGTATCCATCTCTGCAAGCGGATAAACTTTGTAGCGGGAAAAGTTATACACCGGAGAAACCGCAAGCAGCCTCTCGAGCTCCTCGTTTGAGGTCACATCATAGATCCACGCTCCCCCGTGTCTGCCCACAATGTGGTAGCGCTCAACAAGCTTCCCCTGAGATTTGATCTTCGATGCATACCGGGGCATATTTGCGACGGCTTTGATCAGATCATTCTTTAACTGCCCGGTATCGAGCTCCCATATCACCAGAAATTTCATCTCTCACCTCCTTAGCAAGTGAAGAGATCTGCAAGTTCCGTACCGGTTTTTACAGGTACCAATATTGCGTATTGATACAGAGAAGTTCCGGGCAGTCAACAGGAGCGGAAATTGGAAATCGTCACGCCGGGTAAAAGGGTAGCAGGCAAGGATCTCTTCTCCACCGACCACCTCAAAAAAGATCTTAAAAGAAGAGCCGTCAGGGGCGGAGGGTTTGCGATCTTTGCCCGAAGCACCGATTTTTTCATTCAACTGGTTGGAACAATGTTTCTTGCCAGAATTCTCACCCCCGAAGATTTCGGACTAGTGGCGATGGTGACCACGGTGACCGGTTTTTTTCTGATCTTTAAAGACATGGGTCTCTCTGAGGCCACAATTCAAAGTGAAAAGATCAGCCACGAACAGGTCAGCACTCTTTTCTGGATAAATATCGTTTTCAGTCTGCTGATCACCCTACTTGTGTGTGCTCTTGCCCCTCTTATCTCCTATTTCTATAAAGATCCCCGCCTGACCATGATTACCGTGGTTTCATCGGTGAGTTTTCTGGTGGCAGGGCTTCTTACTCAGCACATGGCTCTGATGAAACGCAGCATGCAGTTCTCATTTATCGCGGTCATAGAGATCATTTCCGCTCTGTTAAGTCTGATAATCACGATTCTTCTTGCAGTGAGGGGCGCCTCCTACTGGGCGCTTGTAACGAGGCCTATAATAATGAGTCTCTTTATGGCCGCAGGTGCCTGGATAGTCTGCGGATGGAGGCCGGGAATACCGGTGCGTGGTTCAGGCGTAAGGGGGCTTCTCAAATTCGGGGCCAATGCCCTGGGTTACTATATTGTCAACTACTTTGCCCGCAACATCGATAAGGCGCTGATCGGGTGGAGAAGCGGGGCGGGGCCGCTGGGCCTCTACAATAAGGCCTTTCAGCTTTTTATCGTCCCCATAAATCAGTTTTCCATTCCGCTTCACGGGGTGGCTGTGACCACTCTCTCCAAGCTCAAAAATGAACCTGTCCAGTACCGGAATTTTTTCATGAAAGCCCTGGGAGCGGTCTCATTTCTGGCGATGCCGTTAAGCACTTTTCTGGCATCTGTCAGCCACGATCTGATTCTTTTTCTTCTTGGCCCCCAATGGATCCCGGCCACCCGGGTTTTCTCTGTTCTGGGGCTCAGTGCCGGTTTCCAGATTGTCTATGCCACAAAGAGCTGGCTTCATGTGTCACTGGGGCGCACCGACAGGTGGCTTCGCTGGGGGATATGGGCATCGGTAATTACCGCGATATTTTTCTTTGCGGGTCTGCCTTTTGGAATGATGGGCATCGCCGCAGGCTACACAATTTCCCTCATGGCCCTTACGATCCCCGGGCTTCTTTACGCAGGTAAACCGGTACAGTTTACAGCCACATATCTGATTGCCGGTATCTGGAGATACTACGCAGCTTCGGTGATCGCAGGCATAGCAAGCTTTTTTCTGGCCCGTCAAATTCTCCTTGACAGTCTCATCCTCAAACTCTCTGTCTGTTTTGGAGTCTTTTCATCCTGCTATCTTCTGTCATTAATCATCCTTTACGGTGGAGTCGCTCCCATAAGGGAGTTTATAGGTCTTTTGGAGAACATGTTACCGGAGAAAAGAAGGGTGAGGGTGAGCGGGCATACGCGATAGCCTGACATTTCTGTTTACATTAATGATGCACAAAGGTTTTTCTATTTCTTCTTTATATAAATGCCTCTAATCAGGAATTTCTTTGATTTCAGATCCACTCTTCTTCCCGACAAAGAGAAAAAATCACTCCTGGCAGAAATCTGTTTCGATGAACTGCTGTTCACTATCAGATGTTTACGGGATTGTTCCGCTTTTATGGAAGTATACCTTTTGTTAATCGTTGTATTTACCGGTCTTGAGTATAAATCTTCCGGCAGTTCATCGAGTGTGATTACATATTCGCTGTTGTAAATAGTATTAAGCAGCACCGGATCATTATATCTTGAATTAATGAGAAAATCGCCATACCAGGGACAGAAATAAAGCCACCAGGACCCCTCGTTGACAATATTCCGGATATCCGGTATGACATCGTTTTCAGTCAGAGCAACCATCTTTGTGTCATTTGTGTAATTAACCAGAGTGAGAAATACAGTTGTTACCGCCCTTGTTTCCCATGTATACGGTGATCCCTCATATTTGTCATAACCGACTATATCTACACAGTCGTCTCCGGGATACCACTGGTACGAATTTGCATAGGTATATAGATTGACCTCCCAGATCAGATTGTTAAGTCCGTATTTTTCCGTGAGAGTTGTATAAAGCAGTCTCCAGAGCTTTTTATAGACTTCCGCTCCTCCCGATCCCCACCAGAACCACGCCCCTGAACCATCAGTGTTGTTATTCCCTTCGGCCTCATGAAAAGGGCGGAAAAGAACAGGTACTTTTTCCTCCTGAAGAATGAGAAGCTGCTTTGCAAGTGAGTCAATTGCAGCCATCAGGTATGCATGTTCTTTGGTTGTATTATCAAGGCAATTTGCGGTATTGAAACTGGCAGTGGGTTTATATGTACACTGTTGCCAATCAACGAACTCCCCGAGTGTATAATTTGTAAAATTTTGCGGTACAGTAATATGCCATGATGCTGTCGCGATACCATCGCGCTCCTTTACCCACTTTATCATCCTGAACGTCGTACTATCCTCCCATCCATACAAAGGATTATAGTTCATCATATCAAATCCTCTGATCGCCGGATATTTGCCGGTCTTTTCATGGATATATTCAAACTCCAGTTCCATATTACCGTCATTTCCCCCGCCGTAAATCTCCTGCTGTCCGGAAATGACAAACTTTCCATATACACTGGTGAGGTATTGTTTAAGCGCTTTTGTTTCAGGTGTCGCGTTCGGATCACAAGTCACAGATGAGATGTTAAGATCAGGCATATCTGCGTGGTCAAATGTTACCTTGTCATAAAGAATAAATCCCCAGCTTCCTGAGGTACCGATCTCAATTCTGGCCGTACCTGCCTCAATGAAAGTGAATCCGAAACTGAAATCAGTCCATCCGCCTCTGTTTGGAATATAGAAATCCCCGATCTTTACATCATTTACTGTTACAGCCTGAAGTCTTGTTTCACCCTCCTCCCCCAGATACATCCAGCATCTTGTTGAAAGCTCATACATCCCTTTTTCCGCGATTGTAACCTCAAAAGTTAGTGTGCCCGCATTGGATACCCACACAAATCCCTCCCCGGAATAACCTGGGTACTCATCATTATATACTTTTGTATCAACTGCAGCCCCATTGCTCAATGACAGCTCTTCGGCTTCAACCTGGACCGGAAGAGAATAAGCTGCCTGGGAAGAATACGGCACCAATAAGAGAAATAAACATGCAACTCGATTAACTGTTAACAGGAATAATGAATGGATCTCTTTTTTAATAAACAGGCTTTTCATTTTTCCACCTTCTAATATTTGATAAAAAATTTGTTGGTTCTATGAGTATACAATAGTTCAACTAAAATAAAATGTGTAAGAATGAGAAGTCACAAGTTGCAAGTCACAAGTTACAAGTTGCAAGTTACAAGTTGCAAGTTACAAGTTGCAAGTTGCAAGTTACAAATCGCAAGTAAAGGATTAAGAGTTATCGAACTCGAATCTGTGCCTGGTGAGAGTATTATTCAACACCCCGTTTCATGTGAGAAAAACTGAGGTTTACCCATTTTCAACCAGCTTGTCAGAAAGAATCAATTTGGATTCAAATCTTACCCGCCACTCCGGTTTTGCGCACCGAAGGTGCACAATTCTATAGCCCGGGGTAAATGGGACGGATGATACATAGCCCTGAAGGGGCGTACCTAAATTCCATACATACCGTTTGTCATATTTGACATTGTACAATTTTAAAAACCTCCGGTATTCATCCTGAAATATTTCCAGGGGCGCTGCCCCTGGCTATTTAATTTCGCCCCTACAAGGGCCTTGAAGATATTCGGATGTTTCTATTGTGAGATGGTTAATAACACCTGACTTTCAACCAGGATACGATCTATTCACAGGTCTTACAGAGCTGATTCCTGAAGGCTATAATAAATTTTAATCTACCACCAGTTCGCTACTGCGGCCGCAAAGTTGTCTCGAAAATGTGACATCCATTCCTGCCTGTATAAATGGTGGACAACAAGGGGTGATAGCGCAAGACCGGCGTCCTCGACGAGCTGGCGCGAAAGAGGGGGCACCCTCTTCCAGAAAGTCTTTATTCCTGATTATTACTTGTATCGGGGCAGTTCACTCTTTTTCGAACGATAATGGCATACTTGCGAGAATCCGGCATTGATGAAGCATAGAGACACCCCTCTCCACTATTAAGGAATATTTTAATGTGGAGTTTGTGTTTTTATTAAAATCCGGGCTGAAGGGATATTTGATGTCCATTGTATCCACTTTGCTTTTGATACTGAATATACCATGCAGAATGTTGGTTGAAAATGAATTACCACCATTATTGAAACTCATGGCAAACCAATAGCGGTTACTGCCTGAAGTATCCATCTTTGATAATTCAACACGGATTTTTACAAATAGTGTATCTGATACGGTAACTTTTGAACCATCCTTGTGATTTGTTGAAATAATTGAAATGGATGCATCATCAGATTCTTTTGTAGAGAAAGGATTGTCACAGGAAACAAGTACCTGCAACAGTAAAAAAGCTATAAGCAGTATTCGATAAGAGTGAATTTCTGTTTTCATAAGACCTCAAAAGGTATATGGGTTAATTATCTTGCTTTACAAAATAATTAAGGAATGAAAAACAATTTATCTGTTTTACTCTGGCTCAACTTTGATCGGTATT
>CAYLVN010000036.1:6014-6757 GCA_964387115.1 uncultured Fibrobacter sp. | reverse complement strand
TCGGTATTTTTTGCAAGTCACAAGTCACAAGTCACAAGTTGCAAGTCACAAGTCACAAGTCGAAAGTCACAAGTCGAAAGTTGAAAGACTGGAAAAGAAAGATCGAAAGAGATTTCGTCAGGGATTAACAACGGGTTGTGGTGATTTTTTGTGCAATTGCTTTCCTTAGTCCTTCTATCATTCGTGAGATCTCAAGGAGATCTTGAGTACATGATAAACACCCTTCCTCAGGAATCTTTCTTTTTTCTTTTTTTTTCTCCTTTCTTCTTACTTCTTACTTGTAACTTGTAACTTGTAACTTGTAACTAACCGTTTCAAATTAATATCTGCTAACACCACAGAGACGCTCTCCTCTCTTACTCCGTCTGTCCTCTGACTTCTGTCTTCCGGCAAATGGCACAATTCTTGAACACTCGTGTTATATCGGATTGGAGTTACTCTCACAGAGGTCACGCTCCTGGTGCGTGCAAACCGATGAGAGTATGCTCATATCTATCGGATGTCAGAAGGAGGTTCCATGGCCAGAGATGAAAGGTCATTTTCTCAGCAATTAATTCCCCCGGATAATGCTATTAGCACCAGCAACGACTGCGCTGCTTCTATACCTGTAAGCGGCCCTGCAGCCCATGAGTCTTCATCCGACATACAGCCTGCGGCTTCTATGGGAGCAACAAGCGTCGCTTCCGATGTTGCCGCTCTGCTTGCTGCCGTGGGTGGGGAACAGATGCAATATGTCGAGTTTA
>CAYLVN010000036.1:0-6004 GCA_964387115.1 uncultured Fibrobacter sp. | reverse complement strand
CTCCAGACTGCTTAACAATCAAGAAAAGCCAGCCGACAACTCCAAGCCCGTTGCCTTGCACAAGGAGGGGGTCGCTATATGAAGTTTATCGCCTTTGTCTCGGCCAAAGGGGGTACCGGCCGCACCACTTTAGCAGCCAACCTGAGCGACATCCTGTCCCGCGAAGGCCACCGCGTGCTTGCACTGGACTGTGATCCTCAAAACGCACTCGGGACACACCTGGGGATGGTGCCCGGATTGCGGGCAGGTATTGCCGAAGGCTCCTCATCCGATGAAATTATCGAGTACCTGTCAGCGCAGCAAGGCGGAGTGCCCTACATTCCATTCGGTGCCCGTGACCGCGATGAGCTGCTGCGCGCCGAGAGTACTCTTCTGGCTGATCCGGGCTGGCTTCTGCGCCGTGTACTTGAGATTGTCCCTCCTGCCACCGAGCTTGTCTTAATCGACACGCCGGCTGGAGAGCGGATCTGGACCGAGCGGGTTCTGGAGATGGCGCATGCCGTTGTGAGTGTGCACCTTCCCGATGCCGCCTGCTTCGCCACGCTTCCGGTTATGACAGCCATGCTGGAGCGTCGGGGCCGTGGCAGCGAGCCCGCGCCGCTGGTGAGGCATCTGCTCAATCAGATGGAGTCCCGCAGCAAGCTTGCCTGTGATGCGGAGTTTCTGCTGCGGCGTCACCTGGGTGAGCGGCTGTTTCCCTGTTCGGTGCCGCGCGATCCCGTTGTCAGCGAGGCATGGGCCAAACAGCTTCCGGTCGCCCAGCACAACCCCACTACCGGGGCGATGGCCGCTTTCCGTGAGCTCAGCGAGCTCCTTCAGGCGGCGCTGCTTGTCGATCTTCAACGAAACACGTCTTCGGGCTTGCAGCAGGCGGGGGAATCATGAGTGCAGAAAAGTTGTATCAAGTATCTTCCGCCCCGTTTGCCGGTGGATTTGCGCGTGTAGTGCGTCTGGGGGCAATGGTAGCGACCGTAGCGGCACTCTCGCTGGTGGTGCTCACGCCTCTGGGGATGCGCGAGCAGGTGAATCTCAGCGGGATTTTGTTTGTTGTGGCTTTATTTGTCTGCCGTTCGCGCCACCGTGTAAGTACGCTGATGCTGATGGTGATGGCGATAACGATGTCGGCCCGCTACATTGCCTGGCGTATCGGTGCCACATTGAGCGTAGGGTCATTTGACTTTATGCTGAGTGCGGCGATGCTTTTTGCCGAGCTTTATGCCTTTCTGATCCTGGCTCTGGGTTACTTTCAGATATCGCGGCCCATAGAACGCAAGCCCCTGGCATTACCCGCTGATATAAAGAGCTGGCCAGCGGTGGATGTGCTCATCCCTACTTACAACGAGCCGCTGGAGGTTGTGCGCACCACAGTTCTGGCCGCTCAGGCACTGGACTGGCCCCAGGAGAAGCTGCGCATATTTGTGCTGGATGATGGCAACCGTGATGATTTTCAGCGTTTCACGAAGGAGGCGGGAGTCGGCTATTTCAGTCGTCGCGACAATCGTGGCGCCAAGGCTGGAAACATCAATGCCGCGCTGGCACGCACCGATGCCCCTTTCGTGGCGATCTTTGACTGTGACCATATCCCGACCCGCTCTTTCCTGCAGCTCACGATGGGATGGATGGTCGAGGATCACAAACTGGCAATGGTGCAGACACCGCACCACTTCTACTCTCCAGACCCGCTCGAGAGGAACCTGCATATATTCAAGACCTTTCCAAACGAGGGCGAGCTGTTTTATGGGCTTATCCAACCCGGCAATGACCTCTGGAATGCCGTCTTTTTCTGCGGCTCCTGCGCGGTGATTCGCCGGGCGGCCCTTCTTGAGGTGGGTGGCATTGCCGAGGAAACGGTGACCGAGGATGCGCACACGGCTCTCAGGATGCATCGTCACGGATGGCGAACGGCTTTTCTTGGAGTACGCCAGGCAGGCGGTCTTGCCACCGAGTCTCTCTCCGGCCACATACGCCAACGGGTCCGCTGGGCCAGGGGAATGGTGCAGATCCTCAGGGTTGATAACCCGCTCTTCGGGCCGGGACTGACCTGGCCCCAGAGGCTCTGTTACCTAAACGGGCTGCTCTATTTTCTCTCCGGGATTCCGCGTCTTATCTTTCTCACGGCGCCGCTGGTTTTCCTGCTGCTCAATGCCCACATCTTTGCAGCCGCGCCTCTTATGGTGCTCAGCTATGCCTTGCCGCACCTGACCTTTACGCTCATGGCGACATCCCGCATTCAGGGCAGTTTCCGGAGATCTTTCTGGGGCGAGTTGTACGAAACAGTTCTCTCCGTCTATATCATTTTGCCGACGGTTCTGGCTCTGATCAATCCCCGGCTCGGGAGTTTCAATGTCACGGCCAAGGGCGGACTCATTGCCAGAAGCTATTTCGACTGGCGTATCGCGATGCCATTTGTGGTGCTTTTTGGCCTCAATCTTACCGGTATTGCAGCCGGGATGTGGTCCGCAAGTACCGGCCGTCAGCAGCTCGATGCCGTACTTATCAATGTTTGCTGGGCTCTCTATAACCTTGTTATCCTCTCGGCCGCCATTGCCGCCGCCTTCGAGCACCGGCAGCGACGCAGACACGCCCGTATCGCCTTGAATCATCCGGCCATAGTGGAGCGCTCATACGGGTACCCGATTGCCTGTGAGCTCAATGATTTATCACTCTCCGGAGCGTCTCTTTGTCATGTCGGCAAACATTTCGAGTGTAATGAGGCGCTCCATCTGACTCTGCGTCTGGGAGAGGAGAGCCTGCCGCTTCCGGCCCGGGTCGTGAGCGCGGGATCAGGAGTCTTGCGACTTGAGCTCGCAACACTTTCCCCTGAGCGGGAGCGTTTCCTGGTGGAGGCGCTCTTCTGCAGGGCAGACGCCTGGATCCGCTGGGCCGACGATCGCGCGCCGGACCAGCCGGTGCGTTCATTTCTTGGAATCTGGCTGTGCGGTCTGCGGGGCATGGCACAGCTTCTCATCAGCTCAACGGCCCAAAGGCGGTATACATGACCATGGAAAAGAGATTTGGTAGATTTTTCTGGACTGCAGGATGGCTGGCAGTTGTTGCGGTCACCGGCGGTGGTTTAGAGGCCTATGCGGAACCTTCCGGTCGTGTACCCGGGCTCCCTGAGGATGCACTCCGGCGTACCATTTCGATCGTAAAGCAAGGTCAGGAAGCTTCAGGGTTCAGTGCTTCCGGACCCGAAATTCGCTTCTTCTTCAGGTTACGCGTTGACCGCCTGGTGACCGCGGCACGGCTTCAACTGAGCACCACCAGCCAAAAGGAGGGGACGCTCGATATCGAGGTGTCCATCAATGGCAGCACTGCCGGCCGGATCGGGCTGAGGGCGGGGCAGGCTGAGGTTTTAGACATAGACCCGTCCCTGCTCTCTGATGAAAATGTTCTGGCACTGAGCCGGCCTGGAGCCGACCCCTGCGGATCTGCGGGCAAGGAGCTTCTTCGGGTGTTCAAAACCGCTGAGCTTGAGCTTCAGCAGACCGCGCTTCCGATCGCCAAAGACCTGGCTTCACTGCCGTTACCCTTTTTCGATCCCCTGGTGGAGGAACCGGTCACCATCCAGGTGGCTCTCTTAGGCGAGCGTACACTTGAGATGGCACGGGCAGCGGGCCTGGTTGCCGGATATTTCGGGCTTCAGGGCGGTTCGCGGCTGCGTTTTGCGGTTTTCTTCGATGAGCTGCCCGATGGGAACGCCGTTGTATTTGCATCAGGACAATCAGAGTTTACGGCTGGCCTGATCGAGGACGATGGTCCGGCGGTGAGTGTGGTCGATCACCCCGACGATGCCGGTAAAACAGCCAGACTGCTCCTCTTCACGGCGGCGACGCCCGGGGAGCTGTTGGGGGTCGCGCAGCAGTTTTCGAAGGGCAATATCGATCGTGGCGGTGTCCTTCCCGCTAACCAGAGCGATTACCGGCCTTACGAGGCCCCCCGCTGGGTAGAGAATGGCAGGGAGATCCGTCTGGGCGACTTGACTGATGGAGCCGGCCTCGTGCTGGAGGGAGAGAAAGAGGTGACCCAGGCAGTCTCGTTCAGGCTGGCGCCCGATATTTTTGCAGAGCTCAGCCGGCCGGTTCCGCTTGTTATCGACTACCGGGTGAGTGTCCCGCCCGGGTCTGTTCCCCCTGAGGTGGTGGTCGAGCTGAATCACCGTGTCATAGGCAGGTTGGAGGTACCTGGGCCGGCTCAGCGTCCCAGATCCCAGCGCGCCCGTTTCGATATCCACCCGAGTCTGCTGTCAGGCTACAACAAACTGCGTCTGCATGCCGACTTCAGTCCTGACGGAAAGGGTTGTGAGCCTTCGGGACCGGTGCTCCCCCGTGTTGAAATCGAGGAGAGCAGTGCTCTGCACGTCGAAAATCTACATCATTTTGCCGTTATGCCGGATGTGAAGTTATTTGTCTATGACGGCTTTCCCTTCACCCGTTTCGCCGACTTGCGGGAGACTGCCGTACTGCTTTCCCCGCAGCCGCATCCCCAGGAGTTCAGCCTGCTGTTCTCCGCGCTGGCGCACTTTTCGGCGATTACAGGCGAGCTTCCCGGACGTGCGGTGTTCGCGAACTCAGAAAGCACCTACGAAAAGGCGGGGCGTGACAGGGATCTGCTGGTAGTGGCCGGTGGACCCTGGCACCCATGGCTTCAGAGTCATGCAGACAGGCTGCCTTTTGCCTACACCCCCGGCGGCCTTGCGCCGCGTCTTCCGTTTCGCCCTGGTGTGCTGCTTAACTACCTGACCGGATTTGCCGCTTTTGTCCAGTTGCCACAGGCCCGCCGTTTCGCACAGACTGTCTCGCCCGTTCTGGGTGTTGCCGGTGTCGAATCGCCCTGGGCTTCTAAACGCAGTGCCGTCCTTCTGCTTGCAACTGAAAACAGTCAGGCGCCGGCCCTGGCCGACGCGATGGGTCACGCGGAGGCGTCGCTTGGCGGCGGGGATCTGCTGCTTGCCGGCTCTGACCGACGCGGTGCATTCGTACTGGGGCCGCGCACTACCCGTGGAGAGATGCCGTTGTGGCGCAGGGAACGCTGGTTCGTTGCGACTCACTGGATCCTGCTTTTTCCGATGATGATTGTGCCGGCTCTGTTTCTGGTGCGATGGTCCGCGCGGGCACTCGAGCTTATAGCGCAGAGGCGGCTGCAGCCTCCGCGTCGAAGATAACCATGTTTGCCGTAGATATGCTTTATCCAGGGCTGCTGCCCCTTTCGCGGTGGGCGGCTTGCTCTTTAATCAAGCCGGGAGTATCGATGCATAAATTAATGATAGCCTCTTTGAAGTTATCGTCCAGGGGTACAGGATGTTTTTCCGGATTTTCAGGAAGCTTGAGACCAGGGATCATCCTCGCCAGTTCCTCCGTGTCTGCGCCTTCCCGAAAAAGTCTGTTCTGGCGTTCCGTGAGCTTTTGTGCTCTGGCAATATGCTTCCTGTCCGGATTGTGCTCTTCTGCAGCGGCGCAAAGCGGCTCAGCAGAGACCCTTGAAGCTCAGGCATATATCTGGATGCAACGCGGGCGTGCAGACAAGGCGGCCGAAGTCTGGCGAAAGCTGCTGCTCCTGGAGCCGAAGCATGCGACTGCTCTCAGCGAGCTGGCGGTTCAGGCTGTTTCCGTAGGCTCGTCATCACAGGCACAGCTTCGCCTGAATGAGCTCCAGGAGGCCAATCCGCAGGATGTCCGGATCGAGTTTATCAGCGCTATGCTGCGCGAAAGTGATCAGGTTATAGCCAAGCTGCGGAAGGCGCGTACGCTCTCAAAGGCAGGTCGTCCTCAGGAGGCATTGCAGCACTACTGGAAGGCATATGGTGAAACAGAGCCCACGACCCTGTCGGGTCTTGAGTACTACCAGGTTCTTGCCTCCACTCCCGACGGCCGGGATGCCGCACTCGCCGGTCTCAAGCGTCTCTCTGAGATCTACCCCAAAGCTGCCCATGTTCAGCTTGCGTTAGGTCTTAATCTCACATACGTGCCCTCCACCCGCATTCGTGGTATCAATATATTGCAGA
>CAYLVN010000035.1:0-14705 GCA_964387115.1 uncultured Fibrobacter sp. | reverse complement strand
AAATGAACCTACATAGCAAATCGGCACAGTTTCATTTCCTGAGGCTTTCATGGGAACGGTAAGTTTTTTATCTGCTTCATCGAAATAGAGTTCCCCGTAGGGATCGTCTTCCAGAAGAACAAGATCTCTTCCTTTCAGCAGATTAAGGAGGTCGTCTTTCCGTTTAGGGCTGTAAACAATGCCGGCGGGGTTATGGAAGTAGGGAGATAGGTAGAGCATCTTTATTTGTGAAGCCCTGGAAGTCAGCACCTGCTCGAGCTGCTCGAGGTTAATTCCCTCATTATCAAGAGGGACTCCAGAGAGATTTGCCCCGTATGATTTAAACGCCGCCAGAGCGCCGATAAAGCTGGGATATTCGGTTACGATCAGTTCTCCTGGATCAACGAGCACTTTTGCAACCAGATTGATTGCCTGCTGTGCTCCGGTAGTGATAAGAAGATCCTGCCCTTCAAGAGGGAGGCCTTTGTTCTTAAGGTATTCCTTCAGGGCTTCAATAAGCGGCGGATAACCTGTGGTTGGCCCGTATTGTAAAGCTGCCTGACGTGTTTCTTTTGTCAAATTGTTGTAGAGCTCATCGAGAACATCGATCGGGAAAAGTGAATTAGCCGGCATCCCACCGGAGAAAGAGATAATGGAGGGATCAGATCCCAGTTTCATCAGACGACGTATTTCAGATCCACGCATAGCCTTTGCACACTCGGAAAATTCGACCATTTCTTATGCCTTTCGAAAAATTAGTCAGCAACTGACAGTTTTAAAATACTTCTAAAGAGGTACAGAGGAAAAGTATTACGGGTTTTCAATAAAAACAGGAATAAATTCAAATCTCGATAGTATTACTAAAAAAGGAGTAAGGATTTACATGGATTTTGATGGTACTTATGATGTTGCGGTTATTGGAGGGGGGCCCGGAGGTGTATGTGCAGCGCTGGCCGCTGCTAAAAATGGAATGAAAGTTTTACTTGCAGAGAGATATGGTTTTCTGGGAGGAATGGCTACAGCCGGGCTGGTTAATCCTTTCATGGCCTGCAGCACAGCAGGAAAAAGGCTCAGTTCAGAAATCTTTGATCAGATTCTCCTGAGTCTTGCTCTTGAGAATGCCCTGGATGATGAAGGTTTTGTGTTTGACGATGAAGTGCTGAAAACAGTACTTGACAGAATGGTACTTGAGCAAAAAATTGATTTACTTCTTCACACTACCTTTCTGGAAGCACAGACAGATGGAGCCAGGATCGAGTCTGTGACTCTTTACAACAAATCGGGAATTATTAAGATCAGGGCTGGAATTTATATCGATGCCACTGGAGACGGCGATCTTGCCGCCAGTGCCGGAGTGCCATTTGAAATAGGGCGACCCGGAGATAATGCCTGTCAGCCTATGACTTTGTGTTTCAAGGTCGCTGGTGTTGACTCCAGCCTTAATGCACTTCAATTGAGAGATGCGCTTACACCGATACTGCTTGAAGCCAAAATGAGGGGAGATGTTGACCAGCCCAGGGAGGATGTTCTGGTCTTTGAAACTCTTCAGAAAGGTGTTTTTCACTTTAACACCACACGTGTAACCGGGAAATCGGGAATATGCGGTTTTGATTTAACCAAAGCAGAAGTGGAGGGAAGGCGGCAGGTATTTGAGGTGTTCCGTCTTTTTAAAGATCGTTTCCCGGGTTTTTCCGGTGCTTCACTGATTAAAACAGCTGCACAGATCGGGGTTCGTGAGACAAGAAGGATATCGGGACAGTATGTGATATCCGGTGAGGATGTTCTTGAGGGACGCAAGTTTCATGATGCTATAGCAAGGAGCTGTTATCCGATTGACATTCACAATCCAGTTGGATCCGGAACAGTTCTCAAGCATCTCAAGGAAGGTGACTATTATGAGATCCCTTACCGTTCAATAGTTCCATGCAGAGTAGAAAACCTGCTTACAGGATCACGCTGCATAAGCTCAACTCATGAAGCACATTCATCTTTAAGAATTATGCCTGTGGTTGCGGCTATCGGAGAAGCTGCCGGCACTGCGGCTTCCATTGCGGTTAATGATGAGGTGCTGCCCGCAGATATAGACGG
Organism: uncultured Fibrobacter sp.; assembly: GCA_964387115.1. Classification (GTDB taxonomy): domain Bacteria; phylum Fibrobacterota; class Chitinivibrionia; order Chitinivibrionales; family Chitinispirillaceae; genus JAAYIG01. Next base: position 12,638 of record CAYLVN010000035.1, on the reverse strand, counting down.
AGCTGTATTAAAGGAGATGCTTCTGGAGGAGATACCGGAGAGATCAAATTTATAACTAAATGGTATCTCTGAATGTTCAGTTTTCAAGCGGGGCCGGGCGAGAATTCTCCGCCTGGCCGCAGCGGAAGATGAATTTTTAGAGGTCCCTGGAATTGTCTGGAAATTGAGGGCTCTTTTTGAGAGCCCTTTTTGTTTGCTTATCTGGCTATTGTTGCCGGTCTGACAAGTTCCCCTTCAGAAGAACGCATCCTGATCCAGTAGATACCACTTTTCAGAGAGGCACTAATTTTTTTCAGGTGCACTCCGGCAGGGGTAAAGCCATTTACCGCATAGAGTACTGTTTTCCCGGTGATGTCATGAATTGAAATTTTTACTCTTTCGCCTCTGGGAATTGAATATTCCAGAACCAGGCCATCTGCATTCTGCAAAAGATTCAGACCCACTGCCCTGTGATCTACTTTGTTAAGTTTGACACCTGAAGCGGGCTCAAAATTGGCTGTCACGTTCATATTCCGTGTGATAGAGAACGTTTTAAATGTTTCTGTACCGGACAAATCTCCGCTCCAACTGACGAATCGATAGCCGTTCTGAGGCACAGCTTCAAGAGTTACTGTGGCGTTGCTATTGTATTGTGAAGCAGAGGGTGATTTGGTGACGGTTCCTCCTGCAGAGGGCTGGGCAGAGATGTTGAGTGTGTATGTTTGAGGGATCTGGTGGGTCCAGAAATTTGGCATATTTCCGGACAGTAAAATCAGAGTCATGACTTCAAGGGACTGATTGTAATAGGATTCGTCGCTGCTGGATGCAAAGGTTGCCAGTTGATTGAAGGAGTTATCCAGCCAGGCCTGGTGGGATTGATCAACCATGCCCGCACAGGCAAAGGGTCCTACAAAAGCGGGGACGTTCCATTGACTCTTGTTGCTTCCATCGAGCGAATAGCCGTCAACGATATTTTTTGCTGAGCCGTTTGTCTTTTCTGTTATCCATTTTGCCATTTTAGAGGCAACGTCTTTAGCATCAGCATGTCCATACCAGACATAAGCCATGGCCATGCGCCACGGTGTTCTTGTTGCATCATAGTAATAGTCACCAAGTGCGTTGCCGTTTTCTTCACACCAGTCGGGAACCAGGCCTGTGTTTTCATTTCTGGTTTTCTTAAGCAGTGAATAGGAGTTTGTAATAACTCTGTTCCAATCGTAGGAGCCGGTTTCTTTAAAAAGTTCCAGTGCCCCAGTGCTGAAATATGAAGGGTTTTTCTTTGAATCCCATGAATCACCGGGTTTAAGATAGCCATTTCCATTGACTTCATGATTCTGGATTTTTCCGATTAGATCTTTTGCATCGTTTAGATACTTTGCATCACCCCACTGCTTGTAAGCCATCATCAGAGCTAATGCGACATCTAATTCTGCATCTGTTGCGGCGTTCTGCTGGTCTACACCGCTGAAGCCGTTGATTTTCCAGTGCATAAGCCTATTGGGGGAATTAAGAAAATTGTTGTAATAAGCCCAGAGCTTGTCGAATTTACCGCGCGTATTATTCTCTGCATTATCCATATATACCATTACAAGCATCCCATAGCCTATTCCTTCGCTGACAGTTTTTGAAGGGTCATCAAATTTGATTCGGGCCAGGTTTCCGTTTTCTTCATAAAAGCGGCTCAGGAAATCTTCGTAAGAGGTCTGAACCACATCGGAATTGATGCTTGAGGGTTTTATTCCGTAAGGGTATGTAGCATTCTGGGGAAAGGGGAAATTTGTGACGGCATAGAGTGAGAAAGGAACGATAAAAAAGATTAAATTTAAAAGGTGCTTCATTGTAGCCTCCATATAATATGTTTAACTCTATTTTGTAGAACAATTTACAGCTTAAGTTCATTATAACCTAACTTATGTACCCGGATCAGGGTGAACTGCAATTGTCTCAGCGCATAAGGCTTTCACAAATCTTGAATTACCAGCGATTTGTTCAAACCTTTCTTCTGAAAGGTCCAACGAACTTTATTGTTTCCAGGATACATAAGTCAGGTAGAAACTGAATGTCAGTGATAATAACTTCACCTGACATAATACTATATTGGAATCAAAAAGGGGGAGTGATGTCAGAAAATCAAAGGCATGTATTGGGGTTTCCAGAAATGGATATCCAGCACCAGTATCTCTATGGACTGTTTGACCTGATTGGAACCGTGCAGAACAGCTCCGGCCGATTTTCTTTACAGCCTCTTCTGGATGAAATAGAGCTGTATGTCAATTTCCACTTTACCTCTGAAGAAAATCTGATGAAACTCTATGAATACCCGCGATTTTCTGCTCATCAGTCGGACCATGAGCTCGCTGCGGCTAAACTTGTCAATTTCCTGGAAGATTATGAAAAGGAACAGCTGAATCCCGCGGCTTTGCGCATTTTCCTTACCGGGTGGCTGATGGAGCACAGTGAGACTGCTGATTCTGATTATGTTAACTGGATAGAACAGCGCAGGAAGGCTGTGTGGGGTCAGGAGCCGATCAAACCCGGGGAGTATTGATCCTGATTACTGTGTTTTTCCGCAGGGATTGCCAGAACTGCTATCGAAAAAAAACCTTAATAACGGACGGCTTTCATATACGATAGAGACGGATAAGCATTGAAAAATCATTCATCTTGGAATTACTTTTATATATCTGAATTCTTTATAAGTGAGCATAAAAACGCAGTTTTCCAAGACAGGCCTGTATATCGGAGGTAATGTGGTTTGGATACTGACCCTTTCTCTGCTGCTCTTAAGCGGTTTTTCTACTGAAGCCCAGCAGGGGAATATTGATGAAGAGATAGCCCGGGTAAAGAAAGAACTGACGAAAATCGAATCTGAGCGTTCAAAAGTAAAAAAAGAGCGTGCAAAGGACAAAACTGAATTCGCTTCATACCAGAGCCGCACGGCCCAGAAGATTACGGGACTGAAAAACCAGATCGATTCCACCGGTAGTCAGATCAAGGCACTTTCAGCAATCAAGGATTCCCTTGAGAGCAGTCTTCTAAAGGTAAATACGGGAATAAAACAGCAGGAACTGCTGCAGAAACGTCTCAGGGAAACACTGCTTTCCTCCTGCAGTGCATTGCTTGCAGAATCACAGAAACTCCCCCCACTTGCATCCGAGCAGGTTCGGGGAAGCTTGACATACCTGAGAAGCGAACTCTCTGCAGCTTCTCTTGACAATACAGAGGCTCTCCACCGTTTTGCCCAGATCGCCCGTGACATGAAAACCATCTCAAAAGAGATTCAGGTCGCAGAAGGTGCATCTCCGGTCAGCCAGATAGCCGGAACCGCATACCGTCTCAGGATAGGGACAGTCTTTGAGGCTGTCGTGGACAGTAAAGGAGAACAGGCATTTTACTGTGACAAAGGCGAATGGGTACCGCTTGAAGATGTATCCCTTTCAGGATCTTTACTGAAAGCAGTAAAAATCAGGGAGGGAAAAACCATACCGGTGCTTGTCAATCTGCCATTTGCTTCTGTGAAAGAAAAGGGGGCTGCAGATGCAAAGTAAGCTTCTTTTTCTCCTGCTATGCTTCATGCTTTCCTACGGTGCCCCCGCCGACAAGCAGCTGAAAGAAAAGGAAAAGCAGCTTTCATCCCTCAAGGCAAAGCTTCAGGACACCCGCGATTCGCTTCAGGATGAGATTGCCCGGAGGTGGGGGGAGAGGCAGCGCTCTGTTGAGAAGCGGGAAACCGACAAGGAAGAGCTGGAACGTCTGGCCGAACAGCAGGAGAAGGCGTTCAGCACAATGACAACTGTAAAAGAGGAGATCTATTCTCTTGAACGCCGGCTTGAGGAAGCAGGAAAGGAACTGGACAGCAAAAAGCAGGAATGGAATTATGTCAAGTCGGTTCTGGAAGATATTCTGCAGAAAGAGGCTGATGAAGTATCATCGGTTTTCCCCACCGACATGGAGCAGCAACGGAAGACGATCGAGTCTTTAAGAAGCACTCTTATAAAAAACAGCAATATCATTGCTTCAACCGGTGCACTGGCCGGCTATCTTTCAGAATCAGCAGTGATTGGAAACCGGCTCTCCATAAGCCGCCAGACTCTCTTTCCTGATGGCGGAGAGCCGGTGATTATGACTGTGGCACGTTTTGGAAACGTGTTTGCCTATGGTATGGCTGAGGACGGCGCGGTTTACAGTGTAAGTCAGACCGGCAGAGACGGCATAGATCGCTACCGAGTTGTCAAAATAGAAAACCCCGAGCTCAAGACTGCGCTCGTTGGCGCATTTGGCAACTGGATTACAGCCGGTTCCCCGGGAGGTGTTGTACCGGTTGATATACTCCAGAACGAAAATTCCAGAATGCTTGCCACCGGTGAGTCGGAAACTGCACTTGTACGCTTAAAAAAATTCTTGATTGCCGGAGGTCCGGTAATGGTTCCTCTCTGCATTCTTCCTTTATGGGCTCTGTTTCTGATAGTGCTTAAGCTTGTGCAGTTTGCCGGAAAACGTTCCTCAAACAGGCGGATTTACAGGCGTATAGAAGGATTTTTGGAAAAAGATGATCTCAGGGGTGCCCAGGAGTTTTTGAAAAAGAAAAAAGGTACCGGGGCCGCAATTGCAAAGGCCTGTCTTGAGACCTCTAACGGGCGAAAAGGCGCGGAGGAATTGTCAAAAGAGATCCTGATGAAAGAGGGCCCGCGGCTCGGCTCTCACCTTAATACTCTTGCTGTTATTGCAGCGGTGGCCCCGCTTCTGGGACTTCTGGGAACAGTGACCGGTATGATCAGCCTCTTTGAAGTCATAACACGATTCGGGACAGGTGATCCAAAGCTTCTGGCGGGTGGTATTTCTGAAGCACTGATCACTACCGAAGTCGGATTGATAATCGCCATACCAATACTGCTTATCCACAACTATCTCAGGAACAGGAAAAACGGAATTGGTGCCGACCTTCAGCTCCATGCTGTCGGTCTGATAAACCGTCTCTACCCTGAGGAAGAGAAGTAGAAATGTTCTCGACGGTTCTGGACACATTCAACCAGGGTGGATGGATCATGTGGCCTATCCTGCTGGTGTCGATTGTGGTCTGGTTTTCAGGGTTGATGAAGCTTTATGATTTGTGGAGACTTGACAGAGCGCGCAGGGCTTTTCTTTCCTTTTTCGATAGACCCGTACCGCAAATTCCGGGAAGAATGACCGGTGAGCAACATTATGACCGTTTGATGAAAAAGTTATCAGGCAGAAAGCTTACGCCCGCTGTTTTCAAGATGCATTTCAGGGAGTTTCTGCTCTCGGTGGTGCCATTTACAAATCAGGGGCTGGATTCCATTTCCGCATTGATTACAGTTGCCCCGCTTCTGGGACTTCTGGGAACCGTAGTCGGGATGATACAGACTTTTGAGGTTATCACTGTCTTCGGGGTTGGAAACCCTGCCCTGACAGCAGAGGGGATCTCTGTGGCATTACTGACTACAGAGGCCGGTCTGATTGCAGCTTTCCCGGGACTGCTGCTTCTAAACTTTGTAAAGAATAGAAAAACCAGACTTCAGAAACAGCTTTTTCTGGATGGTGAGAGCATTGTTAAACGGTGCCATTGCGGCCCAGACAGGCAGACATATGTTTGAAGATTACGCTCTTATTGATGATGATTCACAGATTGCAGATATCAATGTAAGCCCGTTAATTGACATGGTTTTTATCCTGCTTATCTTTTTTATAATTACCACAAATTTTAACCGGCAGACCGGTGTTGATGTATCCAAGCCCAAGGCTCAAACAGCTGTCTATCAGGGGCAGAAGACGATGCTTGTGGGCATCAGCCGGGAGGGCAGCATTCATGTCTTTGGCCGCCAGGTGGGGATCGAGCGTCTCAAGCATCTGATCGCTCAGGAACTTGAGAAGCGGCCTGATATGTCGGTTGTTATCATTGCCGACCGCAAGGCTGTTATAGAGAAAGCTGTCGAGGTGATGGACCAGTGCGCGCTGGCCGGCGCAAAGCATGTTTCCATTGCAGCTGACAGGGAGTAGACAGGTGATCCGCAATTTTCAGAAGTTAATAGTAATACCTGCTATTTTAACTGCTGCAATTCTGATAAACCTGATTCTTTTTTCAATTTTTCCAATCCTGCAGAGGCTTTTTTCCGACAACCTTGACTCTGGTATATCGGTGCAAAAGCCGGTAGAGACTGTTATGGAGTACAGAAAACCCGAGGAAAAAAAGGATAATCCTGTTGAGCAGAAATTACGGCAGGTTTCAAATCCCGCAAGCGGACAGAAATCGGAGCAGGTGAGTTTTAAATTTGCACCGGATCTTTCAGTCGAGGGGACGGGGGAGGTCTCTATTGCACAGCAGGATCTTCAGGCTGTCATTTTTGAGGAAGGTGAAACAGATGAGCCGGCGGTTCCTCTTTACAAGCCTCCTGTAGATTACCCGGAGAGGGCACGGGAGCTTGAGATTGAGGGTGTGCTTGAGATGCTGATTGTGATTGACACAGAGGGGAAAGTAAAGAATATCGATATAGTGAAATCCCCACACTCAAGCATTACATCTGCAGCCAGAAAGACAGTATCGACCTGGCGGTTCAAGCCTGCTCGAAACAAAAGCATCCCGGTGCAGGTCAGGGTAAGGCAGGTTGTGGAGTTCAGCCTCGATTAGTTTATTTTTTTGTTTGTCATCAGTTCTGCTCTGTTTTATCTTTGACATATTGTAATAGATCGATTCAACCGGGAAATTTGAGCGCTTAAATGAGAAAAACACGTATCGTCATCCAGCTCCTGGTCTTTGTGATATTTGTTTCTGCATTTTTCTTTCTTAACAGAAACCCGACTGCCTACAGCTGGCAAAGTGAAGCACTGCTTTACGCAAATCCCTTTACCGGATTATTAGTCACAATTGCATCCCGTTCGTTTTTTCTTCCGCTTGTTATCACCGCTGCAAGTGTAATTATCCTGACAGTTGTTTTCGGGCGGTTTTTCTGTGGTTTTTTCTGCCCTTTAGGCTCAATAATAGATTTTATGGACCGGTTTCTCTTTGCTAAAATGCGTTCTGCCGGTCGCAGGGTACCAGGGTATTTCAGGCGTATTAAATACGTAATCATGATAGCTCTGTTAGTGCTCTCCCTGTTTGGATCTATATTCCCTCTGATTGTTGATCCGCTGACCCTTACTACCAGATTCCTTACTGCTATTGTAAACCCGATTATCAATATTTCAGGTGTTGATTTTATCAAGATTTCCGGTCTGGCTGTTCCCTCAATGGGTGCAAAAATTGCCTCTGCTTACTCTCCTGTGGTGCCTGTTTACTATGGGGTAGTCCTTACTGGCGGACTGATGTTACTGGTACTTTGTGGAGGGTTCTGGGGGAAGCGGTTCTGGTGTGGTTATATCTGTCCAACTGGAGCTTTTCTGGCAGTTTTGAGCCGTTATTCGATTTTCAGGCGAAAAGTGGTCACAGACAAATGCAGTTCCTGTTCGCGTTGCGCAAAGGCGTGTCCGACAGAGGCGATCGATGTAAAGAATATTTCAAAAACCAACATATCCGAGTGTATAGAGTGTGGAGTGTGTACAGGGCTTAAAGAGAGCTGCAGCCGCTTTGTGATCGGCGGGGCTGATAATAAGAATTCTGTCACTGGTCCAGATCTGCAGAAACGTCATCTTATAACCGGTGCTGCGGGAGGATTACTGTTGCTTCCGGTGTTCAGAGCAACTGCGATAAGCAAGAGAGATGATCATGGGCGGCTGATTCGTCCCCCCGGGGCTCTACCGGAAGAAAAATTTCTCTCCAGGTGTACCGGGTGTGGTGAATGCATGAAAGTATGCCCGACCAATGCACTTCAGCCGTGTATGTTTACGGATGGTTTTTCGCGGCTCTATACACCGAAGGTGGTCCCCAGGGTGGGGGGGTGCGAGGAGAAGTGTTCTCTTTGCGGAAACGTGTGTCCAAACGGTGCCATTCGAAAACTGCCGCTTGAAGAGAAGTCGTTTGTAAAGATCGGAACCGCAGTTGTTGACCGGCACAGATGTCTGGCCTGGGCACAGAACAGGGAATGTCTGGTTTGTGATGAAGTATGTCCCTATAATGCCATTGAGTCCAAGATCGTGGAGACGACAAAGGGCAGGTTCAAGGTTCCTGTTGTGTATGAGGATCTGTGCGCCGGATGTGGTTTGTGCGAGCAGCACTGCCCGATTTTTGACATCGCAGCGATCGTGGTCTACAGGTTTGGTGAGAACCGCAGAGAGAGCGGTGAATATGTCAGCCGGTGGCAGAAAGAGGCCATTCTTGAGAGGCGGCGCAGATCAGACAGTGCTAATTTTGAAGAGGAACCGGCAGCAGAGGATGAATCCTGGGAATCGGGATCTTCTTTTTCAGACGGGTTTCTGGAATAATATTGTTTTCCGGGATAAGAATTATTAAAAGTAAAGAACATTATAAACATACAGGGATCGGGAGGCTGTGATGGCAATTTCAAGGCGTGAGTTTCTGGTTTCTGCGGCTGGGGCAGCAGCATTTGCCGCAGGAAGCGGTTTTGCCCAGCAGACGACAAACTCAAAAAGCGAGGTTTATACGTCAAAAGGCAGTGCCGCCGAAGTCTTGCCTAAGATCATGGAAAAGATGGGCGGAATTTCCCGGTTTGTTAAAGAGGGAAGCCGAGTAATGATAAAACCCAACATGAGCTTTCCTAATCCCCCGGACTGGGGAACAGGCACTAGCCCTGAGGCTGTATATACCCTGGCCAAAATGTGCATTGAGGCGGGGGCGAAGCGGGTTATAGTATGTGATAATACGATCAGGGATCCTGAACACTGCAGGGAGAAGACTGGAATTGCGGCTGCTATTAAGGATTTAAAGGGGTCGGTTCTTTTTATTCCCAAGCAGGAGAGCATGTACGTTCGTAAAAGTGATTCAAGGGCGAAGGAACTCAGGGAAACTGATGTGGTCAAGGAAGTTTATCTTTGTGACACTCTGATTTCTCTTCCTGCGGCAAAATGTCACAGTGCAGGGGGAGTTTCTCTGAACCTTAAGGGACTCATGGGTCTTGTAAAGGACAGGGGGGCTTTTCACAGGGAAATGGATATGCACACCGCAATTGCTGAGCAGCTTTATTATATAACGCCTTCACTTTGTATTGTAGATGCCACCAGAGCGCTTCTTGACAATGGTCCTGCAGGTCCGGGGAAAGTGTCGGAGCTGAAGACTTTTGTGGCTGGAACAGATCCCGTGGCAGTTGACAGCTTCGCTGTTACCCTGGCCCCCTGGTATGGAAAGACATTCGAGGGCAAGCAGGTGAAGCATTTGAAGTTGGCAGCAGAGCTGGGCTTTGGTAATGTGGAGTCATCCTTGATCTCTGAGATAGCTGTTTAAATGTACTTGTCAAACCGTTTGTCTTTCTGAACCCGGGGAATGCGAGGAAATGTGAGAAGAGAAAAATATCTTTTGTTCCTGCTTCTCATGCTGCTGCCCTCATTCCATTATCGATGAAATATCCGCTAACCTCATTGGCTGCCAGTTTGAATCCTCTGATCCCCTGTGTGGACCGAGTCGTCATACTTTGAATTTAATACCAGCAACTGCTTTTCTGATGCGGGGTTAAACGGCGGCGCAGAGCATTTCATCGATAATGGAATGATTGAGGGATTCAGACAGAAGATGGTATCATCAGATTACCTTACGGACATTAAAATTGCAGATTTCGGCAGTAATTCAAATTCTACAAAGATGTTTAACTTCAAGAGCTCCACCTCTGACGACAGACAAAAAGTTGGTAGTTATGCTGAAACAGTTGCATTTATGGAAGACAACCTAAGCGGTGTCAATGCATATGCCCATTTCGGGAAGTATTATTTTGAAATTCAACTCACGGGATACTCAAATAAAGCAGATGCAAGGAGCACTGCCGCGAGCTATATGGAGCTTTATGAGAATAAAGCCGGTAGTGAATAGGCATGGTTGTGCAGTTGAAAAAGACTTGAATAATCGGGCAGTTATGTCAACTAAAAGATGCTAATTTCACAACATCACTCCATGACGGAGGGAGAAAAGAGGCTTGAATGGAAGACAATGACAGCGTGAGTCGGCGTTCATTTATGAAGTCTGTCGGTGCTGGCGCGGCCGGGTTGACGATTGCTGGTTCAGGGATACAGTCTGTTTTTGCTGCCCCCCGGGCGAATATGGCCTGGTCAAATGGAATGAAGATAAATGATGAAATTGATAACAGGAAAGTTGTCTGCTGCTACGATCCGGAAATGTTTACAGATGATGTCCTGGCGGATGCTGCAAATACCTTTCAGAAACAGAATGCAGTAGTTGATACTGGTCGTGTTGAAGATAATCTGGATGGAATGGCACTGTCTCTTTCCGGCAAAAGCAGTGTCCAGGAAGCGTGGACTTCAATTTTCAGAAAACCGGCAGACAAAGAGTGGGGTGCGGTTAAAGCGGCCTTAAAAGTAAACTGCATTGAACCTAGAAACATGCACCGTATAGCCATAATCGGAAAAATCTGCAAAGAACTGATCAAACTCGGTGTAACACCGTCCAACATTACTGTCTACGATTCTTGCCATAATGCTTCCGGAAATGATAAATACACCCCGTATACAGGTGGCAAAGGTCTCCCGCAAGGAGTGGTTGTTTCCAGTGCATCCAGAGGAAGTACTCAGGTTACGGTGGGAAACAAAACCTTAGCCTGCACGAGTGTACTTGTTAATCAAAGCGGTCAATTCATTGCAGATATACTGGTCAACTGTTCTGTTAATAAGGGTCATGGTCAAACCGATAAGGGTGGCTATACTTTAAGCATGAAAAACCACACCGGCACATTCTTCAAGTCAGGGTATAGTAATTGCCCCTCTTTGCAGGAAATGATAGATGAGAGTAAATCAGATGCTATTATAGGCGGTACACCGCCACGGCAGCAATTATGTATAGTTGATTCTTTGTGGGCATCGAAAGGCGGGCCTACAGTTCCCCCAGATCGTCGCCCCTGCCGTATCGCCATGGGTGTATTCGGGCCGGCTGTGGATGTTATGGTGGTTAGAAATATCAGGGAAAAAATCATGGGCGCCTCTCATAATAACAGTGCTATACAGACTATTGTGAGCTCATATGGATATTCAGAGAGTGATTTCCAGTGGATAGAGGTTCCGCCATATATTCCAACGTCACTTGGTCGGCAGGCTGGAAAGCAGCAGACCGGTGAATTTATCGTAGTCACTGCCTATAAAGCATCAGCACCTGTTGAGACCAGGTTCAGCATTCCTCAGGATGCAGTTGTAAGAGCCGAGATACTAGCGATAAACGGTAAGGTCATACGCACATTAAGCAATACTGCACATGCAAACAGACTTATCTGGGATGGCCGTTCATCTTCCGGTAAGCATGTTAACCCCGGGATCTTTTTGATCCGCATAACAGGGGTTGGTTTCACGAAGTCTCAGCAGGTAAGACTTATGTAAGGAGCTCTGTAAATTAGCAGATCAGTGTTGTTTCAAGAGAGTAAATGTTGCATATTTGGGATATGAAACCGATTCATATCCCCGATTCTGATGAAGAGTTGCTTGCTGATTGTGATGTCTTTACATTCCGCTCAAGCGGCAAGGGCGGCCAGCATGTCAATAAAACAGAGAGCGGTGTGAGGATCGTACATCGTCCAAGTGGTTTAACTGCTATCTGCAGAAGAGAGCGCAGTCAGTATCTTAACCGTAAAAGATGTCTTCTTACTCTTCGCGCAAGGCTTGAAAAGTTAAACAGGAAAGAACCGCCTCGTATTCCTACTGCGATTCCCGCATCTGTTAAACGCAAACGCCGCGAATCAAAGTCAATAATTGGAATAAAAAAGCAGCTCAGGAAAAAACCGGAACCTGAATAACCTCAAAGAGTCTACATTGAACCAAGATTGTTCCTGCAGTCTGCCAAAGAATTTTCATCTCCGCAGGCCAGGATGACTTTCTCATAGTATTCCCGGGGATTAAGTCCGGTTAGAGCGTTGACTACTTCCTTGTTTTTAACAAATACAACATAGGGGATCCCCCTGACGCCAAAGGCCTGCGCGATCTCAGGATGCTTGTCTACATTTACCCTGTAAAAGAGCGCCTTCTCTTTGTGGGTACCGGCAATCTCATTGTAGGTAGGGGCAAGCATTCTGCAGGGAGCGCACCAGTCTGCGTAGAGGTCAAAAACAAGCAGCTTGTTCTGACTCGATTCAAGAATTTTTGAAAATTCTTCCTGAGAGCTGATTGATTTTACATTAATGTCAGGAGAGCTTTTTTGTGTGGTTTCTTTCTTCCCGCAAGAAATTATAAGGAGCAGGGAGAGACTTACGACAACAACCGGATGTTTTTTCAAATTATCTCCTCAGTGTAGAGTCGTTTCAGCTGTATAAACTTATCAGAAATATAACTCATTATAATACTGTGTACAGTGTTTTTGTAGACTGAATTACTGAACTTTTAGATGGTGAATTGAGAACCGGTAGTGGGGGGTAATTTCCGGGGTGAAAGAGTGACTTAACACGTTAAATGAATCGTGGAGAGTCCCAAAGTTACCTCTGGGGTGAAAGAGTGACCTAACAGGTTAAATGGATCTGTGGAGAATCCCAAAGTTACCTCTGGGGTGAAAGAGTGACTTAACTCGTTAAATGAATCCGTGGAGAGTCACAAAGTCACCTCTGGGG
>CAYLVN010000034.1:3452-14828 GCA_964387115.1 uncultured Fibrobacter sp. | reverse complement strand
AGATCAGGTTGATCCAGACCGACTCGACAGGAGACAGCAGCATGGATGTTTCCGGCGATTTCTCCTACAGACTGGCATGCAGATTCAACAATGAACTAGTACCATTCATCAAATACGGGGAACTTTACATTCAACAGTTCCATGGCATGATTTATCCTTTCGGCGGCGGGTATGGAACCTCCTGGGGTTTTGAGTACGGTGGGCACCTGATGACAAATCAGCTTTTCCTGAACACAGCTATTGTGATTGGTGCAAAATCGCTTTATGTTGATAACGCAAAATACCTGAACAACAAAGTCGACCTTGATGACAGGCTCTTTGAGGTCTATGGAGGCCTGCAAATCGGATTTTTATGATGACAGATGAAAATAAACTCATAGATACCATCCTGACGGATGCACTGAATGAAGATCTGGATACAGCAGGAGATGTCACATCTGAGGCCATATTCGAAGATGGAGACTTCACCGAAGCTGTAATAAAAAGCAAATCAGAAGGCGTACTTTCCGGTGCCTACCTGATCAAAACGCTCTTCGGCAAAATCGACAGTAGAATACTGGTGGATGTCTGTTGCTCTGACGGCGAAACTCTGAGCCCGGGAAAGGTTATCTGCAATCTTTCCGGTCCTGTAAAGGGAATACTCGCCGGAGAACGGGTAATCCTCAATTTTCTCCAGAGACTGAGTGGAATCGCGACACTCACATCTTTATATGTAAAAGCGATTTCAGATACAGGTACGCGATTGCTTGACACCAGAAAAACCACACCAGGTCTGAGATTACTGGAGAAAAAAGCTGTCTTGCATGGAGGAGGCGTTAACCACCGTTTTGGACTCTTTGATATGATTCTTATCAAGGATACACATGTAAAAAGAAGCGGCGGCCCGGGCAACGCACTGAAAAAAGCCATGGAATTCAGGACAGATAAAAAGAACCTGAAAATAGAGATCGAGGTTCAGTCTGAAAAAGAGTTCCTGGAGGCAGTGCAGTATATGCCTGAAAGGATCATGCTTGATAACATGTCGCCGGCAGAAATGAAAAAGTGTGTCGAATATCTCCGTAAAGCAGGTTCCGGAATCGAACTTGAAGCCAGCGGAAATGTAACTTTGTCAAATATCGCCTCGGTTGCCGCATCCGGGGTCGACTTCATCTCCTCCGGAGCAATCACTCACAGTGCCCCGGCTCTGGATATTCACCTTGTGATAAAATAATAAGATGGAAACAGATGACATCAAAGCACTCCCGTTTGTCTCAAAATTCATCTCTTTTCAAAGCATAGATTCCACGAATTCTTATGCGCGCAATTTAAAAGACCTCCCTTCAGAAGGAATCACAGTAGTTCAGGCCCAATGCCAGAGCAGCGGTCGCGGGAGAATGGGAAACGGATTCTTCTCAGATCATCCCGGCGGATTATGGGTATCAATAATTTCCCCCATTTCTGATCTCGGCAAGCATTTCTCATTCAACAGGGCAATTTCACTTGCAATAGCTGACACAGTCATTGAAAACTGTACAGGTGCCCCCATTACGATAAAATGGCCAAATGATATCTATTGGGCCGACAAGAAAATCTGTGGCATTCTTCTGGAAAACCATCTGACTGAACCAGGCTTTTTAGTGATCGGTTTTGGATTAAACGTAAATTTACGGCGAGACGATTTTCCTTTAGAACTTTACAGCAAAGCCACATCCCTGCTGGCAGAAAGCGGAAGAACCTTTTCTGCAGAGAAAATGCTGTGTTCAATTTTAGCCGGCTTCTTCAACAATCTCTCTGCAGATCAGCATCACCTTCACAGCAAATACCTTAGTCGTCTTTACAGACAAGGTGCCCGGGTGCAGATTGAAGGAATCACGGGAACACTTGAGACAGTTGAACCAGACGGTAGATTACTTGTACAAACAGAAGAAAAATCAGTTCCAGTCGGTTCCGGCACATTACATTTTGTGAACTGAAACAGGCCTTTTGCCTGTAAGGGGGATTTCTCATGACCTGCTCAATTGCCATCGATATTGGAAATACCAGAACCCACCTTGGTTTGATTTCCCCAGATAACCGGACATGTCTTAAAAGGATTGATTTTTCTTCTGTTCAAATTGAGAAAAATCTCCTTGATGCAGTCAATGATTTGACAGAAGCATGCAACAGGGAAATAAAGTGTATCATAGTATCAGGCGGAATCAGAAATGCTGTAGAGAGGAGTTTAGAAATCCTCAGTCAATCCTGTAAGAATGTTTTTGAATTTAAATACACCCGGAGTTTCCCTGTCCGGTTTGAGTACAAAGATGTTTCCGTTCTGGGTTCAGACAGAATAGCCCATGCTCTCTACGGAAATTTTGCTTTCCCCGGACAGAGCCTGATCATCATAGGATCCGGAACAGCAATCACAGCCGATCTGCTGATAAAAGGTAAGTTCATGGGAGGAGCAATTCTTCCAGGTATCAACATGCAGCTCAACAGTCTTCACCGCTCAACAGATGCACTACCGGATGTATATCCCGAGGGTGATTTTTCTCTGCCCGGTAAATCTACAGAACAATGTATTCTTACCGGCGTCATGAACGGAACCGCAGGGGCTCTCGAAAAAATCATCAACAGATATAAAGAAATTTTCCCTGAGGAAAATTTCCGGATTATCGCCAGTGGGGGGGCCTGGACAAAGTTAGAAGATATTGTAAAATTCAGAGCTGAATTTTTTCCTGATATGACCCTGCTTGGTGTATCCCTTTTTCCCTGCTGCTCAGGATGATATACCCGCACCTGCTCAAGCAGCCTCAAACATACTGCTTTACTCAGCAACAAATGCCTGAGATTTTAGAACCGCCTGGTTTTCCGCTATTGCCTTTATCACCCTGAAGATATTTGCTGCTACATCTGATGCGATAACAGAGTGTTCTCCAAAATGTTTACTCGCAAGTGTACCGGATTCAGCCTGTATATAACTGCCCAGAATCGCCGCTGAGATTACCGGGGCGCCCTGAGCCATAAGAGAAACAATGATGCCGCTCAGTACATCTCCGGTACCTGCAGTTGCCAGTGCGGAGTTACCAAAAGGAAGAATGTAGGCACTGTCGTCAGGACCGGCAATAAGTGTCGGACTTCCTTTAAGAAGTATAGTCATCCCGAATTCCCTTGCCTTGGCCTTAAGCACCTCTACTATCTCAGAGGGATCTTCGGGGAGTTGACCGAAAAGACGCTTCCATTCGCCTCTGTGAGGAGTTATCAGAAGTTCACCAGCATGCGCCTTTAGTTCCTCTGTGTAATTCTTGAATGCATTAATCCCATCAGCGTCAAGAACAGTCGGAAGTACGATGCTTTTGATAACTTCACGTATCAGTTTTGAGGTCTGATCCTCATGAGAGAGCCCGGGCCCCACACAAAGGGCCTGTTTATTTGATGCCAGTTCCTTAATCTGATCTATTGCGCTGAAAGAAGCTGTCCCGTTGGCTGTCTCGTCAAGGGGATGAAGCACCGGTTCGGTAAGCTTTACTGAAAGGACCGGTAAAAGTGACTCCGGTGAGGCAAGATGAACCATACCACATCCACTCTTCAGCGCTGATTCAGAAGCCAGAGCAGCAGAACCAGCCATCCCTTTTGATCCGCAGACCAGAAGTGCTACACCATGATCGTACTTGGAACCGGCAGGCAGCCTCCGGGGTAGAAACAGAGCCATGTCTTCAGGTTCCGGATAGTTGAGCCAGTTCTTCTTCTCACTAACGACCTCATCTGGGTAACCCAAATCCTGTACCACAATTCTTCCGGCATACATCTTTCCCGGGTGAAAATAAAGCCCGATTTTTGGATACCCCATTGTTACTGTGACATCGGCTTTGATGCAGGGATTTCCAGGCACCCCGGTATCATTGTTAAGCCCCGATGGAGTATCGGCAGATAAAACTGTCACGCCTGAATTATTTACCGAATCTATAGCCATGGCACACAGCCCATGCGGGTCACCCTTGAGACCTGTTCCAAGCATCGCATCAATTATGAGTTTATACCGCAAGAGATTTGCAAGATCTGCAGGATCACTGATAACCAAATGATTTCCCTTCTGGCTCATGTATTCTTCGAAGGCGACTTTACACTCACCTTTGAGTTCCTCTGTGTTGTAAAGGGAGAAGCACATTACCCGGTATCCGGCGTCAAGGAGCATTCTTCCAGCCACATAGCCATCTCCCCCGTTATTACCCTTACCGCAAAGGATTGCAATCTCGCCTGCTCTATTATCTGGAACAAGCTCCCTTACACTGTTTACCAGGCCAATGCCTGCTTTAAGCATATATGAATATCCCAGGGTGATATTCTCCCCTATTGACATCCTGTCGATTTGTCTCATGTGTGAAACTTTTAAAACTGGAATCATACGATTTGACCTTTACTTTCACGGGAGTAAAAACGTATATAAAATAGATCCGGCATGATACTGTGCGAAATCCGCAAAATCAAGGCCAATTCGGAAATCAGGAATGTATATGGAGGAAAAATGGCCCGTCTTTTTATTTCCATCGATTTACCTGAACGAATCAAAGATGATATCTCAGATCTTTACATGGCCATTCCAGGCGCAAAATGGGTCGGACATCTACAGCTTCACCTGACGCTGAGATTTATAGGTGAAACTGATAATTTAACTGAAAATAAGATAATTTCGGTTTTAAGCACAGTAAAAGTACCACCCTTTGAGATCACAATAAAAGGAGTCGGCCATTTTCCACCCCGAAAACATCCTGTAGTATTATGGGTTGGAATCACAGAAAACTTAGAGCTCTTACGTTTGCAGAGCAAAATAGAGAAGGCCTTGACCTCTATTGGAATTGCTCCCGACACCAGACGATTTCACCCGCATATCACTATCGCACGACTTAAAGAATCTCCGATAGAAAAAGTCGCGCTTTTTATAACCTCAAACAGTCTCTTTTCAACTGAACCTTTTGCAGTTTCCCAATATCACCTGTACTCAAGCTTTTTGAAAAAAGAAGGCGCATACCATCAGTTAGAGGCATCTTTTCCTTTAACCTGAAATTCGTGGTTGGATGAGGAAACAATAACCAGTCCCGGGAAAGTATTAATAAAGATTCTAATCCCGCAGAATAAGATTATACACCCATTTCCGGAACTCAATAAAAAAGGCAGGGACACCTTTCGGTACTCCTGCCTTCATTTTACTCAATTAAAGAAGAAATTACTTCTTTTTCCCGGCCTTCTTTGCAGTAGCTTTTTTGGCACTCTTTGCCGGTGCTTTTTTCACCGCCGCAGTTGCCTTTGAAGCGACTTTCTTCACCGCTGAAGAGGCCTTCTTAGAGCTCTTTTTAGCGGTTTTCTTTGCAGGGGCTTTGGCAGCGAGTTTTTCCTCAACTGCAGCCTGAGCAGCAGCCAGTCTGGCGATCGGAACACGGAAAGTAGAGCAGGAAACGTAGCTCATGCCAACCCTGTGGCAGAATTTTACGGAGTCTGCATCACCACCATGTTCACCGCAAATACCGACTTTCAGTTCAGGACGCACACTGCGGCCACGCTCGATACCAAACTTGATGAGTTCCCCGATACCTTCCTGATCGATTGTCTGGAAAGGATCTGCAGGAAGGAGTTTCTCTGTGAGATAATCGGGCAGGAAACTGCCAATATCGTCTCTGGAGAATCCAAAACCCATCTGGGTCAGATCGTTTGTTCCAAAAGAGAAGAACTCTGCAACTTCAGCCATTTTATTGGCTGTAAGAGCAGCGCGCGGGATTTCAATCATTGTACCATACATATACGGGATCTTCCTCAGACCAAGCTTTGCGCAGACTTCTTTGTAAATCTTATCTACGATCTTTTTCTGATGGTTGAGCTCGTTTACTGTGCAGGTAACAGGAACCATGATCTCAGGGTAGGCTTTCTTGCCTTCTTTGATAAGCTCACCGGCAGCTTCAAGAATTGCCCTGATCTGCATTTCGGAAACTTCAGGATAGGTCACACCAAGGCGAACACCTCTATGCCCGAGCATGGGGTTGTTTTCCTTGAGGGCCTCTCCCCTCTTTTTCACATCTGCCAGACTGATCTTGAGCTCAGAAGCCAGAGCGGCAAGTTTATCCTCACTGTGGGGAACAAACTCATGCAGCGGCGGATCAAGCAGACGGATGGTGATCGGGAGTCCATGGAGAACTTCCATTGTAGCTTTGATGTCTCTCTTAACAAATACTGAGAGCTGATCAAGAGCTGCAATGCGTTCCTCTTTTGTGCCGCTCATAATCATTTTACGGAGCAGAAACAGCGGTTTCTCACTTCCCTCACCGTAGAACATATGCTCTGTGCGGAAAAGTCCGATACCCTGGGCTCCGAACTGAACAGCTTTCTGTGTGTCTTTGGGAGTATCTGCATTTGTCCTGATTTTAAGCACCCTGAACTTATCACAAAGAGCCATCAGATTATTATAGGCACTGTTGTGCTCAAGATCTACGTCGATCAGCGGAAGCTGTCCTTCGTAAACCATACCCTTTGTACCATTAAGAGTGATCCAGTCACCTTCTTTTATAACTTTGCCGGATTTTGTTTTGAAGGAGTTGCGTCCGACCTCAATATCGGCACATCCTACAACACAGCATTTTCCCCAGCCGCGGGCAACCAGTGCAGCATGAGAAGTCATACCACCCTTGGATGTAAGAATGGCCTGTGATTTGTGCATGCCATCAACATCTTCAGGAGATGTTTCTTCACGAACCAGAATCACTTTCTCACCATCCTGAGCCCATTTTACTGCATCTTCGGAAGAGAAAACCACTCTGCCTTTTGCACCACCGGGACCAGCGGGAAGACCCTTGGCTATCGGTGACAGGGCTTTTTCTGCAGCAGGATCGATCATCGGCAGAAGGAGCTCAACAAGCTGGTTGGGACCAACTCTCATCACTGCAGTTTCTGCATCGATAAACTTATCTTTGTACATTTCAGTAGCCATGCGCACAGCAGCAACACCGTTGCGTTTTCCGACACGACACTGAAGCATGTAAAGGGTACCGTTTTCAATCGTAAATTCGATATCCTGCATGTCTTTATAATGTTTTTCGAGCTTCTTCTGAATTGCATTCAGTTTGTCATAAATTGAAGGCATAAGTTCATGAAGAGTAGGAAGGTGCTTGCTCTGATCGTTCTTTGAGTACTGGTTGATAGGAGCAGGTGTGCGGATTCCGGCTACAACGTCTTCACCCTGGGCGTTTGTGAGGTATTCACCGTAAAACTGGTTCTCACCTGTTCCGGGGTTACGTGTAAAAGCAACACCGGTTGCGCTGTCTTCACCCATGTTACCGAAAACCATACTCTGGACGTTAACTGCTGTACCCCACTCTTCCGGTATCTTTTCGATTCTGCGGTACTCAACTGCACGCTTTCCGTTCCAGCTCATAAACACTGCACCAATACCACCCCAAAGCTGATCCTGGGGATTTTCCGGGAACGGTTTGCCAAGAACTTCTTTGACCTTTGCCTTGAAATCAACAACAAGCTTCTTGAGATCATCAACAGTCAGTTCTGTGTCTAACTTGTAACCCTTGGCCGCCTTAACCTCATCCATCATCTCATCAAGGGTCTTTCTGATTCCCTTTCCGCCATGGGGTTCGAGTCCTTCAGCTTTTTCCATAACCACATCAGCATACATCATGATCAGACGTCTGTATGCATCGTAGGCAAATCTGGGATTGTTTGTCTTTGCAATCAAACCCTCAATAGTCTTATCATTGAGACCGACATTGAGAACAGTATCCATCATTCCAGGCATGGATTTGCGGGCACCGGAACGCACTGAAACAAGAAGCGGGTTCTTTGCATCACCGAACTTCTTGCCCATAAGCTTCTCAACACTGGCCAGAGCTTTATCTACCTGTGCTTTGAGTTCTTTAGGATAAGTTCTTTTGTTGGCATAGTAGTATGTGCAGACTTCGGTAGTGACTGTAAAACCCGGAGGAACCGGCAATCTCAGATCAGGATGTCCCGCCATCTCGGCAAGGTTTGCACCTTTACCACCCAACAGGTTTTTCATTGACTCATTACCATCAGCCTTACCACCACCAAAAAAATAGACATATTTTGGCATTTGCGCTATCCTCCGCAGGTTGTTTGAAAAAAGGATCTTGTTGATGTAAACTGAAACAGTAGAATATAAATAGTATAGAATGGCTTTTCAAGTTAAAACCACTCATTTTAGCTACTAAGATTATTTGGTTATTGAAAGAGAACGCGTAGAATTATAAATTTTATAGTTATGAGACGCGACAACATTGCAATTCTTCTGCATCCCTATAAAAATAAGCTGATACCCCGCTCTGCTTTAAAAGACTCTGTGGAGCGTTTCGTCACTAAACTGCTCTCTCTTTCAACAGACCATCCGCACCTTCGTTTTAACCTCGTCATGCCCGGATATATTCTGGAAACAGTAAATACACTGCTTTTATCAAGCTTGAGGGAACTGCACAAAAAGGGTGTCCTTGAGTGGATCCTTACCGGTTACACTGAGCCGTTCCTCAGTTTGTCACCGGCTGACTTAACAAATGACAACATCGTTCATGGGATGAGGATCTTTTCAGAACTTACAGGAGAAACCCCGGCGGGTTTTCTTCCACCGTTTTCGAACTGGGAACCGTCTCTCATTGACATGCTTCGCAAATGTAATCTTGGTTATGCAGTGCTTTCCAGAGACCAGCTTCCATCTCAAACCCGTACTTCATGTGGTTACTGGATGGCTGAATACGCCGGGAATTCACTTCCAATGATTGCTGCTGATACTATCTACCACCCCTCAGCTCCAGCTGATTTCAAGGGATGGGTGGACCAGATCTTTGCACAAGACAAGCTTGAAAACCAGCAGCCGAAATTTTTAACACTGCAATACATGGTTCCTCTCTGCTCCGAAAACGAGACGGACCCTTTCAGATGGCTGAGTTTTGCAGCATCGGAGATTGACAAGCATCTACTTGCTTATCAGCCGGTCAGATTCAGCGACCACATTCGATCTACTCAGCCCCTGGGCCTTCAGTATATCCCCTCCAGCATCCGTCTGGAGCCCAAAGAGCAGCTCGACCTCCACTTTTTTAATTACCTTTATTCCTTTGATCAGATCGGAATTCTTCAGCGCAAGGTTCTGGAGGTCAGTGAACAGCTGCACTCAATAGAAGACACCCGATTAACAGCCCCGCTTTTACGACAGCTGTTTTTTGTCCAGGATATAAACCGACTGCTGCCGGGAAAAGAAAACGGGTTCGAGAATCTCAATGATCGCCTGTGGTCATACTCCAGGCTCATAGATATCGAAAACGCGCTTCATCAGTACAATGACGTCAAAGGCGGCCAGATCCGCGTAACCGACTTTCTCAGAAACGGCTCCCAATCAATCATCCTCTCTAACCGTGCACTTAAAGCTTATATAGACCATGTAAACGGCGGAAGTATCTTTGAGTTTGATTTCAGAGAACGCAGCCTTAATCTTTGCGCAGCCTACAACCCTTCTCCCCATCAACCGCCGAACATAACCGCCCCGGGTAATTCCAGAACCTGGTTTCTGGACAGAATGCTTTCAGAAGAGATAAAGTTTTCCGACCTGCTTAACGGAAACTATAAAGATCTGGGGAATTTCATGGCCGGCCAGTTTGAATACAAGGTCAGAAAGACTAAAGAAGGTGTGAAGGTAAACATGGTGCGCCATGGTTCGATAATCAGAGGAGAAAAAACCTGCCCGTTGAACCTTGAAAAGGTGTTCGGCCTTGAGCAGGACGGGGCAGTGTTATCGTTTGTTTACCAGCTCTCAAATCCCTCACTTATGACTTACAGCTTCAAATTCTCCACCCAGCTCACTTTCAGCCTTCAGGGGCTCCCAGTCGGGGAAGTCAGGATGCAGCACGGGACAGAAACGATCGAGAAGCTTGGATGGGAACTCACCGGTCTGCAATCATTGACAAGATGGAACATTGTGGACAGGATTTCAGGCGTAAAGCTGTACTTTCAGACACAGAAGCCTCTTGATGTCTGTTTTTTTCCTCAATCACAGGCTGAATGCTCCGGAATTTCACCGCAGGGTCTGACAGCAGTACTTTCCTGTAATGTCAACCTCGAGCCCAGTTCACAATGGAAACTGATCGGTAAAATCACCTGCAGAAAATTGAGAAAAAAAGGAGAAGATCCGGATGCGGTTTGATTCACTCGATATCACTATAGAAGGACGTGATGATGTGGTGTGGATCAAATTCTCCGGCCTGTTCTGTAAAGAGCAGATTCCTCATATCAGAGAAAAGTTCTCGGTTTTGCTTGAAGACGGCAACAGGCTCTTTATTGTCGACCTTGAAAATGTTACCGGTATCGAGGACTCTGCCGTGCAGATGTTTCTGCAGCTTTTAAACATCATCAAAGCCAAAAATGGTGAACTGAAACTGATTTTTAAAAACGAAGCAGTCTGGAAAGTCTTTTCCCAGTTCTCAAACCTGATTCCGATTTTTCCCGATGCTTCAGCACTGAAATCAGGTGGATTTCTGGCTTCCCTGAAGCGCAGAAGTGAAGTACTCTCCAGAAAAACCGGCATCCGTATCTCCCGTCCAGTCGCAATTTTTCTCCTTACAGTTCTGTGCGGATGGTTTTTAACCCTGATTTTTACTATTTACCTTCAAAACCGCCATATCAAGGATCAGCAGGAAGAGCTGCTTGAATTGACACAATGGAAACAGCACTCAATAATCGAAATTAACTCCCTCAGTGAGCGCATAAAACCACTGGAACAGCTCGGCATTCTTCGTGACACAATACCGGGAAAGTGATGCAGATGAATTCCAGTAGAATCCGCATCGGCATTCTCTTCCACGGAAACAAAATCTGGCTCTCGGAATTTGTCAGTATCATCTGCGTAGGCCTGCTTCTTCTGACCTTCATTATCCTCAGTATTATCATTTTGCAGAATGAATTTACCAGTCACAGAAACGCAAAAGAAATTACTTCTCTTAAAAGTGAAAAAATTCACCTCGATTATGAGATGGCTGTGTTAAAGGAAAAGAACCGGATCGCACATCTTCTCTGCAAGATTGTGGGAAGTAAACTTCCGGCTCACACAGTTTTTCAGCTCTCTGAACTTGTGTACACAAACAGCAAACAGTACGGCTACGATCCGCTTCTTCTGCTTGCGGTCATCAGGGTGGAGAGCCTTTTTAATCCCGGAGCGATAGGGAGATTCAAAAGCGGCAATGTCAGCGGAGCAATGGGACTGATGCAGATCAAACTTGAAACGGCCCAGGAAATGGCTGACCTTCTGGACATGGGAAAGCTCACATCAGATGATCTGCTCAAGCCCGAAATCAACCTTGTACTTGGAGTAGCATATCTGGCTAAACTCATTTCCCGTTTTAAAAGTTTCAAGCTGGGACTTCT
>CAYLVN010000034.1:0-3421 GCA_964387115.1 uncultured Fibrobacter sp. | reverse complement strand
CCTCGTGCAGTTTTAAACAACCTGTCCAGAAATGAACCTCTGCCTTTAAATTATTACAAAAAAGTGCTGACTCATTATTACAAATTTCAGGAATTTGGACAACAACTGCAACTTTCCGAATCATTAAACATATGCAATTAACATGAGAGACTACAGACATTTCCTTTTTTTTACAGAAAAAATTACACCTGAAAAAGTGATACTGGATCAGCTGGAAACCCGCCATGCTGTCAATGTGCTCAGATTAACAGAAAATAGCCGTTTTCTGGCCACAGATGGCAGGGGAACCACCTATAAATGCATTCATAGCGGCATAATAAATCGGGAATTAGAAGGGACAATTGAGGAAAATTGGTTCTCTGAGCCGATTTCACCACGGATACACCTGTTTACCGGTATCCCGGAACGAGACCCATTCGAATCAATTCTTGTTGACTGCACTGCACTGGGGGCAGCATCTATCAGCCCGTTGATTTGTGTTTTCTCACAAAACAAGTGGTGGGAAAACTCATGGGAAAAGCAGCTCCTGCGTTTTCAGAACAAGATGATCGCATCGATGAAGCAGGCCCTCTCCCCCTGGCTGCCCCGGCTCTGCAATCCGGTTCACTTTTTTGATGCAATAAAAAATCTGACAGGTACAGTTATAGTCGCAGATCCGATCGGCCGGAGTATATTTGTAAACAGAGAGAATATTATCGAAAAAGATGAGATCACCATTTTAGTGGGCCCTCCCGGGGGATTCAGCCCATCAGAGGAAGAACAGCTGAAAGAGCCTCATTTCATTCATGTTAAAATCGCCGGAACCCGCCTCAGGACTGAACTTGCAGCTACAGTGCTGTGTTCTCAAGCTCTGGGAATTTTAATGGAATAAGGCAATCGTTTACAGGTTCAGCGGCGATTTAACTCAACGGTTGATATATAGACTTATTTGTATAGTGTGGGTAAAGAATTTTTCTTTGTATTCTATAGCCTTGTATGGAAACAGATCTCTGCGGGTTTCATAAAACACAGGTACCCAGTATCTGAATCCGTACTGAAAAGAAAGCCGCTTATCTCTTATGACAAGTTCCACTCCCACTCCGGCATCTGCACTTACTGAAAACGTCCGGCTGTCTTCAAGATAAGAATCGATTATTCTGACATTCGGTTCCCCGGCTATAATCTCCTCTTCATTTGCCCTGCAGTAATGAATTCCGCCGCCTGCGCAGAAAAATATCTCTGCATCAGAGCTGACATTTAAGAAATACTGCAGCTCAGGAACAGTGCCCAGATGAAGCAGTGATGTGTATAGAAGAAGCTGTTCAACCGAATTATCTTCGAGGATCACCTGGTCAACTGTATCTTCAAGGACTCTGCCGTAACTAATCAGAAACGGAAGCTTCAAACGTAAATTACTGAGCAGACCAATCCGTTTCCCCGCAGAAAATCCGTAGGTAACGAGGTTCTTTCTGCGGTACTGCTCGATCTCACCATCGGAAAGCTCATAGCTGCATAAGCGCTGATTAAGAGAGAGGTTCAGCCCTGCAAACCAGGGGTTTTCATATTTACCTGCACAGACCGGGAACTCTGAAAAAAACAGGAGCGACAGCAGAATTAAAAACCGCAGCCCGACAGGTCTATTTATTCTTGAGGAGAACATAGTTTTTGAACCCGCCGATCTGCCTTCCTCCACAAATTTTCTGTTCCAGAAAGGTCAAAAGACGATATTTAAACCTGTCGTGCTTGTGTATCACATTCGATTTTCCAGTGTACTGAAGCTGATCTTTCCAGTTCATCCTCGAAATCCATTCCTTCATCACATCAGGATGAGTACCTTCAAAACGTGATACTCTGGCAAGGGAGCCATAATTAAATTCCTGCTTTCCCGATGTAAATACGGAATCAGCCTTTCTCTTGCCCCAGTGAGTAGTACAGAATTCCTTGATTTTTGAATGCATCAAAGATGGAGGACGGACCCAGCCGTAATGAAAAATCTCCGCATCAACTGTGGCCACATTGATCTTCTTCCCATTACTCCGGAATGACTGAGCGGTCTCCCAGGATTCTATCGATTTAAAATTCCTGATAATTCTAATCTCTCTGGGATACCAGGCATGGCTCAAATTATAATGGTCATAATCGCCCCAGAAATGCCTGTATTTAAACAGCAGACCCTCAACCTGCTGGTCCCCAAGAAGCTCCTCGCATCTCCTGTGGATAACGGGTAGGTACTTTTCATGTACCACTTCATCAGCCTGTACATAAAAACACCAGTCACCTTTGCACTCTTTCAGCGCAATATTGGTCTGTTGACTGTGAATATATCCCTTGAGTTTCTCCCGATCAGTCCATTCTGTATCGATTATCCTGATTTTAGGATCTCCGATTTTTTCAATAAAATTTCTGGTCCTGTCGTCATCGTCACCCTTTCCAACTGCGATGATAAACTCATCGCAGATGGGAAGAATCGATTTAATCGATTCTGCAACAGGATAGTAAAGCTTTTGTGCATTCCTGGCAAAAGAAAACCCGCTGATTTTCATTTAGTTGTCTCCCTGTTCTGGGCCTTTTACATATTCACGATCATGCAAAGAGATCTCTTTCAGTAAATCATCGATACATTCATAAACCATCTCTGCAGTTATATCATTAATCTTTCCAGTTGCGCTTATTGCAGTCCTGAATGGAACCCCATAGGGTTTCCATCTAATAAAGTTTTCATCCTTCGCCATATACAATGCTGTAACCGGAGTTCCAGTTGCAGATGAAGCATGTACAAATGATGTATCCGGTGTGACAAGGATCCTGCAGGCTTTGATAAGCGAAACCACAGAAAGAAAACTGCCTTCCGGAACTTCCAACAGTGAAATATACTTCTCACACAGCATATTAGACCATCTGCGCTGACTGCCGGTTGAAAAAAGCAGTACAGAACACTTCTGGTTCTTCAAAATAAGATTAATCAGTTTTTCATAGTTCTGGAAACTCCATTGACGTTCAGGGCGTCCAGCCGAAAGATTCAAACCGATTACCGTTTTGTCCTTTAAACATACACTGTTCAAGAAACTGTCCGATTCAGAAAGAATCCTGGATGAGAAGTAAATTTCCGGTCGATTGATGCCGGAAAAATCCGATCCCAGAGAAGAATTCAAAAGAAGCACATTGCGATCAACAATATGTAATGGAGCGGTATTATGCAGATGAATGTCATAGAATTCTGAAAAACGGCCCTTCAACATCCCTGCAGCCCGGATCCCCTTTTTCCTGCACATCTGCACCATAAATGCGGATGTCCTTGAAATGCCGGGTGTGAGATCGATCAGAAGATCGACTTTTTCTTTTTGAATCCATTTTATCCCTCCCAGCACCTGTTTTAACGAATGAAAATTGATCACCTTGCAGCAGTCAATATCAGGGTTATCGGAAAGGATAGTCTGATTTA
>CAYLVN010000033.1:0-15015 GCA_964387115.1 uncultured Fibrobacter sp. | reverse complement strand
GCCATAGAGTATTTTAAGCACTGAAGCTTTATGAATTTACATCATGAATCACCATCAAAAAAACAGATCGCCTGCGCATTCGGCCGCAAAGCTGTCTCATATGAGCATTTTGCCTCAGTGCAAAAAGAGCTGCTGCAACTGGTTTCATCAAGAATCGAAAAAAAAGGGCTTAAAGGAAACTGGGTTGATCTGGGGTGCGGAACAGGTGTGCTGGAAAAAATATTATCAGAAAAAGAGGAGCGGTTTCGGATTACAGGAGTTGACCTGTCATATAATTCACTGAAGGTTTTTAAAGAACGTTCTCTCCTTTATACCTCTCAGGTCCAGTCTGATATTGAAAAACTTCCATTCAGGCCCGGTTCCATAGATGGGGCGGTTATCTGCTCGGTCCTTCAATGGCTCAGGGATATTCCGGCTTTTCTCAAGACTCTCTCGGGCCTGCTGAAAAACGGAAGCAGTATGGTTTTTTCCATATTTACAATTGATTCTTTCAGGGAGCTGATATCGGTCCGGAGGGATTATGGGCTTTCATTCCCGGTCAATCTTATGGATCAGCAGGATTTCAGGAAAATGCTTCCTGAGAGCGGTTTCTTTCTTGAAGAGCATGTAGAATATCATGCCGTTAAATATTTTCCCGATGCGATGGAGCTTCTCAGGAGCCTGAGTTCAATCGGGAGCACAATTGTAAGCGGCCGTCGTTTATCACGGAGTGAACTGTGGGAGTTCTGCCGGTTATACGAAGATAAATTCAAAACATCTCAGGGAATTCCACTCACTTATAACGCTATGGTCGGGACATCAATCAAAAAGGAAAACATATGAAGCCGGAAGGTTTCTTTGTAACCGGCACAGATACCGGAATCGGAAAAACATATATAAGTAAACTGCTGGCTGATGCACTCTCGACGGTGCGGGATGTGACATACATGAAACCGGTCCAGACAGGATGTTATGTTGACAGCAGAGGAAATCTCGTTGCCCCTGATCTGGAATTTGTTACCAGCGGCAAGGCAAAAATATCAGGGCCTTACGAGGTGCATGTTCCCTACCGCTTTTTGCCGGCCTGTTCTCCGCACCTGGCTGCCTTTATGTCTTCAGATGTGATCTCTCCCGGAAAAATTTTTGATTGTTATAAAAAGTTATCCCAAAGCGGAAACTTTGTTATTGTTGAAGGAGCCGGTGGTCTGATGGCTCCTCTTGGGCAGACAGTCTACATGATAGACCTTATCAGCTGTCTTGGCCTTCCTGTAATCCTGGTGACCTCTCCGCGACTGGGGACACTGAACCACACATTCCTTTCCATAAAAGCACTGCGCCAGAGCGGCGCAGAGATTGCCGCAGTAGTTTTAAACAACAGAGAAAATGAACCGGAGAGTTTTATCTATCAGGACAACAGAGAAGTTATCCGCAGATATATAAATCCCGTTGAATTATTGGAGGTTAAATATGGAAGCACCCAGAGTGATGAACTACTCCGGTTCTGCTCCAGTATCGGAATTTGACTTTAGCCATCTGTGGATGCCCTTTACATACCACAGGGACATGATCGAAAACCCTCCGATTGTAATTGAAAAAGGTTCAGGCATTTACATTTACGATACCGCAGGACGCGGATACATCGATGCAATAGGATCGTGGTGGGTCAGCATTTTCGGGCACTGCAATCCTGTGATCAATGCAGCAATCAGGGATCAGCTTGATAAAATCGAACACGTCATGATGGCAGGCTTTGTGTCGAAACCGGCGCTTCGCCTTTCGCACAGACTTGGAGAGATTCTTCCTGATAAGTCAATGAGGATCTTTTATTCCGACGATGGGTCAACGGCAGTAGAGGTCGCCCTTAAAATCGCTCTTCAGTACCATGCGTTAAGAGGACAGAACAGGTCGGAATTCGTTGCCCTCGATGGCGGGTACCACGGTGACACTCTGGGTGCCATGTCTGTGGGGTCAATTCCCCAATACCATACCGTATTCCACGATACATTTAAAAAACAGAATTTTGCAGATTCACCTTACTGCTACCGTTGTCCGGCGGGCTGCAACAGCTCCACATGCAATGCAGAATGCATGGACTCCCTGAAAAAGATCCTTGAGGAAAAAAACGAAAAAATCGCGGGCTGCATTTTTGAACCGATGGTTCAGGGCGCATCGGGAATGCGTGTGTACCCGGATAAAGTCCTTCGCAGAATCTTTGACCTGTGCAGTGAATACAATATCATTACCATAGCTGATGAGGTTGCGATGGGATTTGGGAGAACCGGGAAAATGTTTGCCTGTGATCACGCGGGCAGGATACCGGATATTATGTGCCTGGCTAAAGGACTCACTGGCGGATATCTTCCACTCTCAGCGACAGTTGTAAAAGATTTTATTTTCCATGAATTCAGCGGTGACTACCGTTCCGGCAAGATCTTCAATCACGGTCACACTTTTACCGGTAACCCTCTTGCAGCCGCAGCCGCCTGTGCTTCAATAGAGCTGATCACATCGTACAATATTCCGGCCTCGATGCAGGACAAAATAAACCGCTTCGCACTGAAGATGAAAGAATTCCTGGACTATGAGCTGGTAGGTGACGTAAGGACACTGGGGATGGTGGGTGCTATCGAGCTGGTAAAAAACAAGATTACAAAAGAGAAACTGCCGCCTGATTGCCGGATTGCATATAAAACCTGCATGAGGGCACTCAGTTACGGACTGCTGATCAGACCTCTTGGTGATGTTATCTATTTCATGCCGCCTTTTATAATAACAGACGATCAGATGGACGACATGTTTTACCTCACACACAAAGCGCTGAAAGAAACAATCGATGCGGAACGTTCCTCTTTATAACAGAATCGAAAAAGCACTCTCACAAAGAGAGTCATCACACAGACTAAGGGTTATCCCATCCTTTAAAGATGCCATCGGAAACATTGATCTCTCGACTAACAGTTATCTCAACCTTCAGGCAGACCGCAGCATTTCTGAAGAAGCGGCGAAACTGGCCCGGGCCCGTCTTCATGGGAACCTCTCTTCCCGCCTGATCTCAGAGCAGTCGGGGCTGTTTACAGAACTGGAAAAAGAGATAATCTCCTGGAAAAGGTGCGAAGCGGCACTTCTTTTTAATTCCGGCTACTGCGCCAACATCGGCATCCTGCAGGCTTTATGCTCCAGGGATACCGAGGTCTTCTGTGACAGGCTCAACCATGCCTCAATTTACGACGGGATAGCTCTGGCCGGCTGTAAACTCAACCGGTTTTCTCATTGTGATATGTCAGATCTGGAAAAAAGGCTCTCAGCATCTTCTGCAAAGGAAAAGCTGATCGTAACCGATACGGTTTTCAGCATGGACGGCGACAGAGCCCCTCTGGCTGATATCTGTTCTCTTGCCCGTAAATACAGCTGCATGGTAATGGTCGATGAAGCGCATGCGGTTGGAATCTTCGGAAAAGAGGGAAGCGGACTGGCCGATGAAACAGGAGTAAGCAGTGAGATCGATATCATTGTCGGAACGCTCAGCAAAGCGGTTGCCGGGCTGGGGGGGTACTTTGCCGGATCATCCAGGCTCAGAGATTACTTTGTCAATTTCAGCCGGAGCCTGATTTACTCCACAAGTCTTCCGCAGAATGTCCTTGCGTTCGATCTTGCCGCCATACGACACATAAGAAAAAAC
The DNA here is from genome assembly GCA_964387115.1 of uncultured Fibrobacter sp. Classification (GTDB taxonomy): domain Bacteria; phylum Fibrobacterota; class Chitinivibrionia; order Chitinivibrionales; family Chitinispirillaceae; genus JAAYIG01. The sequence continues at coordinate 11,357 of CAYLVN010000033.1, read as the reverse complement.
TCCGGACTGGGGGAAAAGCTTCTGCATAAAGCGGCAGCATTCAGGGATTGTCTGCAAAGGAGTGGCTTTTCAACTCTAAACAGCTCTACTCAGATTGTCCCTTGTGTACTTGGTGATGATAATGCGGCCCTGGATCTGTGCAGTTTCCTTCACAGCCGAAAGATTTCAGCCCCGGCTGTGCGCCCCCCTACTGTTCCGGATTCTACTGCACGCATCCGTTTCTCAATCCATCTGGGGATAGAAGATGATCAGATGGATTATATTCTCGATCAATTATCCCAATGGAAAAATCAGAATGGATTCCTGTCATAAAAGCCGCAGCTGGACAGTGCTGGGAGGCTGGGCCGTGCCCCCTTCTGTGCTTTATCCTGTTTTCGGGAAAGATTCTGTTTACATTGACATTAATCCATTAATGCCCGCATTTTTCAGAAATGGTTCAATACTGCCTGACTGGAAAGAAATTCTCCTGAGCCTCATTACACCACAGGTAAAAAAACCGATTTTTATTGCCGGGTGGTCGACCGGAGCAATTCTTTCTCTTGCCCTGTCATCTTTACTTATGCCTGAGATGATGGTGCTCCTGTCCTCGACTCCTTCATTCTGCAGGAGGGATAATTTCCGTCATGGAACCAGAAAACCGGTCCTTCAGTCAATGAGAGCATCTCTGGAAACAGACAGAGAAAATGTATTGAAAAGTTTCTATTCCCGCTGCGGGCTTGATGATTTTGTGCCTTCAGTTACTTATACTCTTGATGAACTTGCCACAGGTCTGCGATTTCTGGAAGAGGTGTACTTTTCTGATGAAGATTTGCAATATTTAAGCAATCTGACATCCTCGAAATTAATTTTCCATGGTACCCGGGACCTGATTGTGCCTTTTGAAGCAGGAAAGTATCTCAGTTCAAAGGTAAAAGGGGTATTTTTTGAGTACGAAGGTACACACTCATTTTTCAGGACCTTCAGCAAAGAAATAAGTTCAGTAATCGCAAACGGTTAAGAGAGGATTCATTAATGCAGTCAATTTTCGACAGAGCATCGGAACTTTTTGAGAAGTCAATCAGTCATCAAATCGGCAGGAATGAAATGGAAGCCATCATTGACTGGCCACTTGACCAGGTCTCAGTTCTGTTTGCCTGCGCCGATCAGGTCAGGCGCCATTTCCATGGTAACACTGTTGATCCCTGCTCTCTGATGAATATCAAATCGGGCAACTGTGGGGAAGACTGCGCGTTCTGTGCGCAATCATCACACAATAAAACATCGGTGGCGGTAAGCGGACTGGCCTCTTCCCAGGAGATAAAAGAAAAGTTTGAAAACGCACACAGTCATAATCTTCCATTCTGCGTTGTGTCAAGTGGTCGGAAACTTTCCAGAGAGGAGATAGAGAAAATTGCCGGAGTCCTCAAAGAGTGCCACGGAGAAAAGCATGCCTCGCTTGGAATACTTGACTATGATGAATTTGTAATGCTTCGGGATGCGGGTGTGGTCTGCTACAACCACAATATCGAGACCTGCCGCTCATATTTTCCCAGTATTGTCACGACACATACCTGGGAACAGAGGACAGAAACCATAAAAAACGCAAAAAAGGCGGGTATGAAAGTCTGCTGCGGCGGTATTCTGGGACTTGGGGAGAGCAGACAGCAGCGCATTGAATTCTGTGAAGAGATCCGGGCGCTTGACATTGATACGGTTCCGCTGAACTTTTTTATTCCTGTAAAAGGAACCAGGCTGTCGGTCCCGCAGGAGTCGCCCTTTGAATTTCTCAAGACAGTTTCTCTTTTCCGCCTGGCAATGCCGGAGAGAACAATAAAAATCTGTGGAGGAAGAGAGTATCACCTGGGACCTCTTCAGAGTCTGATTTTCTATGCCGGTGCAAACGGGTATATCTCCGGTGGCTATCTAACTACATCGGGAGCCGGTATTGATACTGATGACGTGATAATCGATAAACTGGAACTGGTAAAAAGACTTTCCCACTGAAGTACATTACAGAGCGGAGCAAGAAAAATGCACCCACAGGAATGTATCTTTTGCAGCATTGTTTCCGGAAGAAATCAGGCCGCAATAGTATACAAGGATTCCTTTTCAATTGCATTCCTTGACAAAACGCCACTGTTTCCGGGGCATACACTCCTTCTGCCCCGAAATCATGTTTCCGAACTGGAAGCCCTCTCCCCGGAGGAAACCGGACTTCTGTTCAACACAGCCCGACTCTTGACAACAGCAGTTGAAAGGGCGACGTCTGCACAGGGAACTTTTATTGCAGTAAATAATAAAGTATCACAAAGTGTTCCCCACCTTCATGTACATATCGTCCCCCGCACAAAAGGTGACGGGTTGAGAGGCTTTTTCTGGCCAAGGAAAAAATATGGAAATGAGGAGGAGATGATGGATATGGCAGAGAGAATCTCTGAAGAGATGGGAAAACTGTGATCCATTTTTCGTCATTCCGGTGAAGGCCGGAAGACATCTTCTCCCGTTCTCATCAATTCTCGGATGGATGCCGTTTTTCAACGGCATGACGATCCGTGGCGCCATTGCTGAAAAAGTATCTTTCCTGTATGACAAGCGACCTTTGCATATAGTCTGAAATCCTAACGCATAAAAAAAACCGCCAGATATGTATCAGGCGGTTTTAAACAGCGAAATTGTACGGGATGAAATCGTCTAAAAATGTTTCCAGGCAGCTGTTCCCAGCGGAAAAACATTAAACCCGATTTTGTGCAAAGCTTCATGATCGAGTATATTGCGTCCGTCAAATATGAATGCCGGCTTTTCCATCTCCTCATAGATTCTGCGGTAATCGAGTGATTTGTACTCTGCCCATTCAGTCATGACTGCGATGGCATGAGCGCCACGTGCCGCAGCATAAGGATCAGATGCAAACTCCACCTGAGATATACAGCTCTCAAGGTCTTTTCTGGCATTTTCCATTGCCTGTGGATCGGTGATAACCACTATCGCCCTCTCCTCAGCAAGCTGCTTTGTGACATCTATAGCAGGAGACTCACGCGTGTCGCCTGTGTCAGCCTTGAAGGCAAAACCAAACAGGGCAATCCGTTTTCCTGCGATTGTGTTGAACATCACCCTGATCATTGTCTGCACGAAGCGTCTCTTCTGGTATTCATTCATCAAAACGACACTTTCCCAGTACCGTGCAACTTCGTAGAGACCGTAACTCTCAGCTATGTAAACCAGATTGAGAATGTCCTTTTTAAAACAGGAACCGCCAAAACCGATGGATGCATTCAGGAAGCGGGATCCGATACGGCTGTCTTTCCCGATTGCCCTTGCCACTTCATAGACATTGGCCTCAGTGCGCTCGCAAAGAGCCGAGATGCTGTTGATAGATGAGATCCTCTGGGCCAGGAATGCATTTGCAACCAGTTTCGAAAGTTCAGCGCTCCAGACATTGGTTGTCAAGATCCTGTCGCGGGGAACCCAGTTGGCATATATCTCCACAATAGATTCACATGCTTTCAGTCCTGCCTCAGTTAACTGAGATCCGATAAGCACCCGGTCCGGTTTCTCCAGATCCGCCATAGCGGTTCCTTCAGCAAGAAACTCAGGGTTGGATACCACCTCAAAGTGAATACCCTTGTCATTTGCGTTCAGTATCCTCTCCATCGCCTTTGCAGTGCGTACAGGAAGAGTACTTTTTTCGACTATAATCTTGTCAAATTCTGAAGCTTTAACAATATCTCGGGCAGTCTTTTCCCAGTACTGAAGGTCGGCTGCTTTCCCGGCTCCCTCACCGAAAGTTTTGGTGGGAGTGTTAACTGATACAAAAATAATCTCGGCTTCCTTGATTGCTTTTGCGACATCAGTGGAGAAAAACAGGTTGCGACCCCTGGCCTGCTTAACTACATCCAGAAGCCCGGGTTCATAAATTGGAAGATGATCTGAGTTCCAGGCTGCTATTCGTGAAGCATTTATATCTACTACTGTAACTTTATACTGCGGACATTTTGCCGCTATTGCCGCCATGGTCGGCCCGCCAACATATCCAGCTCCGATGCAGATGATATTTTTGGCGAATTTGGAATCAAAACCCATGAAAAAGTCTCCTTTCAAAATAGAGGCTAATGCTGTAATATACTCTTTATCATGGCCAGGATTTTAAAAAACCTGTGTAAAGCCAGCAGGGAGAATGAACAAAATCCGGCAAAAAAGCCTTTAACCGGAAACAGAAAAAACGATATCGGCCAGACCGCTCCGGATTCTGTTTATCTGGTCCCTGTTTTCTCTTCGTCTGGGGTAAATATGATTGCACATAAGAACAAAACCAGCCATTTTCTCAGGATCGATCACTATCGTACAGCCGGTAAATCCGGTCTTGCCGAACGCCGACCCTGAACGGTTCTTCCCCATGAAACTTTCCTGATCCAGCTCCCATCCCAGACCCGTATGTGCACCTGTTCCCGGAGATAACTGATTTGTATGCATCATTTGTATAGTTTCAGGCCTGAAAAACCTCTTTCCGCCCATCTCTCCACCCTCTAAAAGCATGGAAATAAACTTGAGCATATCAGGAGCAGTTGAAAAAAGTCCGGCTGACCCTACAACTCCGGGCCGCATCACCCAGGCACTCTCATCATGAACCTCCCCCCTCACCTCACCACCGCGCCAGGGGTCAATCTCTGTGGGAGCGATTTTCTCCCGTGAAAAGGAATCGTTACGGAAGAAAGTGCTGTTCATTCCCAGCGGTTTAAAAAAAGTTTCATCGGCAAGAATATCGAGTTTCTTTCCGGTACAGCACTCCAGCAGAAGCCCCAGGAGAATGCTGGTTGCATTGGCATAACAGAATTTTTCCCCGGGTTTGAAACGCATCGGGACATTGAAAATGGCCCTCATGATTCCATCAGGCCCCTCGTTTTTAACATCCGATAACCTGAAGTTGAAATCTATCGTATGAGTCAGCAGATGATCAACCGTGATCAGATCCCTGTAAGGTCCGCAGACCTCCGGCACATACCTGACCAGATGTTCACTTCTGCTCAATCTGCCGCTCTCGATGAGTTTCAGTGCAAGACAGGAGACCGGAACAGCCTTGGTAAGCGAAGCTGCATCGTAAACTGTGTCTTTCATAACCGCAGGAGATTCAGGATCGTAAGTCAACCTGCCGGCTGTAACCACCTCAGTTCTGCCTTTATAAACAACTCCCGCAGCACATCCGGGAAATACCCCGCTGCTCACAGCACGGGAAAGACAATCTCTTATCCGGTCAATCATACATTTCACCGCTTTCTATGACACGAATCTGCTTCCATTTTCCCGAACGGAACCACCAGGTCAGGGCTATCATCATTACAAATGCAGTTGCTGCCGACCACTGGACCCAGAGCCCCATCTTAAGCTTGTCAGCAACTGCCAGAACGGAAAGAAACAGGCTGTTGGCGATAAGTGATGTCAGCATAGTCCAGCGGGTATCCCCGGCTGACTGAAGAGAAGTGACAAAAATAATATTGCAGGCATCAAGGAGTGAATAAACAGCCACGAATCTCATCAGAATAATCCCCGTCGAGGAAATCGTCTCAAACTGGGAAAGCTGATTACCGGACCTGAAAAACCCATAAATTGTTTCAGGAAAAAGTAAGAAAATTGCAGAAAGCAGGATCATCCAGATCTCGGCCATAAAGAACCCGGCATAGGTGAGTTTTTCGGCACGGACAGGATCCTGCCGTCCCTGAGCCTGACCCACAAGAATTCCCATCGCCTGCCCAAGACCGATTATCGGGAAAAAGGCAAACCCGTTTATTCTGAAAGCAATATTGGTTGCAGCAAGCTCGACATCCCCGATTCTCCCTATGAAAAGTACAAATACGGTCCAGGCAAGCATCTCAAATCCTAACCTGAGCCCGTTAGGGATCCCAAACCTCATGAGTCTTTTGAAGAGTTCCGGATCAAAGGCCCGGTCGCTCCAGACCGCTGTCTTTGTTTTTCCGGAAAAAAAGAACAACAGAAAAAGTACAACAGCAATAAACAGCTGAGCGGCTACGGTTGCCACCGCCGCACCGTCGATACCCCATTGAGGAAAACCAAATTTACCGAAAATAAGCAGATAGTCAAGAACAGCATTTACTGCAAAGCCCAGAAGCTGCACTACCATTACGGCCCTGGTTTTCCCCTGTCCTGTAAAGAAACCGGAGATGGCGGCTGAGGCTATTGTTGGTAAAGCTCCCCAGCAGGTAATCGCAAAATACCTCATCTCCAGAATCTTGATACCTTCGGAATGATTTACCCAATTGAAAAGAGGACCTGCTGTAAACCCCAGCGCAAATACTATTGACCCGGAGATAAGCGACAGGTACAACCCCTGCCAGGCAGCAGAGGCGGCTCTGTGAGGTCTTGAAGCACCCACATAGTGGGCAACCAGTGTGGATGTAAACCCGGCTGTACCCTGAAACGGGCAGATCAGGAAATAGGATGCCATACCTGCCGGTACCACTGCCGCTATGGCATCAGCGGAGAACCATGAAAGGAAAAGAGCATCAACAAACTGCATCAGCACAACACTTGTCATGGAGAAGATCAGTGGAACGGAGATGGTCAGTATTTCACGCCAGAAAGGCTGTTCTTTTTGATGCATAAGAGGCTTAATATAGAAGATTTGCGGTTTATCAGGGAACAATTGATCATTTGATTACGTGTTTACAAGTTATTTCTTTTCAAGTCGGTCAGAAAACCGGACTTGCGTGCTTTACCAGAGCATTCTATGGAATGCAGTTCCGCCCCGCCATAAACAACAATATTCAATGGCACAGAAATCGCGGTATGTGCTTTATGCCAAAAAAATCAACCTTGCAGGAGGTATCTATGCATGACAAACTTTTCAACAGGCTTCATCAGGAACACGAAGAAGTTAAGCAGATAATGATCAAGATGATGAATTCGGGCACTGAAAAACGCGGGGACCTGGTAAATGAACTGAAAACAGCCCTGCTGCCGCATATGGAAGGAGAGGAGAAGGTTTTTTATACTGAGATAATGGATAAAAATGAAACACACCAGATCACACTTGAAGCTTTTCTGGAACATCGGGTGGCACGTAACCTCTTTAACGAGCTTGAAAATTCAAGGGTCGATGCGGACGACTGGCTGGCCAGAACAAAAGTGTTAAAAGATATTCTTGAACATCACATTGAAGAGGAAGAATCGGAGATGTTTGAGGCGACCGAAAAGATAATCTCTCATGAGAAAATGGACCAGATTTTTAATAACTACCTTCAGGAGGAAAAAGGTTTCAAAGACAGGCTCGCAGCCTGATTTTTATACACACCCGAAAATCAAAAAGCGGCCTGCCAGAAGTAAGGTACGCCGCTTTTCTATCTTTACCCGGTGTTAATTTTTCCGCTATCTGTTCAGGTTAATGTGTTCTGCTTTCACCACTCCGTCAATTTCGATTCTCGCAAGATAAACTCCGTTCCTCAGGCCACTGAGCGGTATCTCCACCGGGCCCTTATTTACATTCTCGACTTCTCTCGATAAAACTCTTTTGCCATCCATTGTAAAGATACCCATCCTGATTCTTTTTGATTGTTCAAATTTACAGCAAAGAATTCCGGATGCAGACATATAAAACAGAGATGATTTCTCATCCCTATGCAGTTTCCTCAGCAAAGTTGCGGAAGGTACCGCGAGTTCGATTTTGTCGACATTCGGCCCGTCCTGACCATTCACAGTCGCAAAAGTTATGGTGCTCGCTCCTTCAGGAAGCGTAAGGGTGAGATGCGATGTTTTCCATGTGGTCCAGTCTGCGGTTGCTTCGAAAGCCAGAGATGAAATCTGCACCACACCATTTACAGCGACAGACAGATTCCTTGGTGCCCCGGACCCATTTGAAAAAGTAATCGTTACCTCCCTTTCGTCGGAAACTTCGCTGTAAATAAGGAGGTCTATCTTCGAGCCATCAACAGCGGAAAAGTTTACATAAGATTCTCCGGAAAAACCGGCGTTTCTGTTTTCCGTTACTGCTTCATTTAATGTGCCATCCTCAGCTTCATAGTTGTATTTGTCCTGAGGCATAAAAGATGCCTTGACAGAGACATTTCTGTCAAGTGATTCGATATTGTACACGGCATCAGTTCCGGTATGATCACCCTCCCATCCCGCAAATTTCCATCCCTTGATTGCTGCGGCAGTTACAGTTACTTTTGTGCCTTCAACAAAAAGATTCCCCTGATGTGAAAGAGTGACATTACCCCCGGGTGCGGCATCCGCGGAAACAGAGTAATAATTTCGCTCATCCTTGACAAAGTAAGCTGACACGGACTTGTCTGAATTCATTAAAACTGTTGCAGGATTTGTATTTCCGGCAAGGTCCCCTGTCCAGTGGTCAAAAAGCCATCCGACGGCCGGAACCGCTTCCAGAGTCACAGATGCACCCTGACCAAATTTTCCACTTGCGGGAGTAACAGTACCCTCTCCGCCGCCAACTAAAATGTTAAGGGAATATTCAATACTTGTACTGAAAACCAGACTGTTAGAAGTTGCTCCCAGACCACCCATCGAATTCGCAGCCCTTATCGTAATGGTAGAGCCAATTGAAACCATAGATGCATCATAACTGTTAGTGGCAACATTTGCCAGATATTTGCCGTCCTTGAACACCACCCAGCAAAGAGCGTCGTTATTATCTTCCCACAGGATTCTCTTGCCTTCCTGTCTGATAATCGGTGCAGGGCACTGAACTGTGAGGTTATGGGGCCTCCAGTTATCTGAACCGCTCAAAACATTTTCCACTGTGTACTTTGCAGCCTCAGAAGCAGAAAGAACTGCTTTAAGAGTAACAGTCGTGTTATCTTTTGTGTATGTTTTACGACGTCTGCTAAGATCAATAAGGTTACCTGAAGCATCTTTACTGTTGTATTCGGCAAAAACCTGAGGTACCGAATTCATCGGATTTCCCCACCCTTCCGCTGTCGGCTGTTTCTTCATAGTTGTGTTGAGAAAGACTGCTTTAGCATCGTTCCAGGATCTCCCCAGTGTAAATCCCTCAACATCGCCATCGATGGTGCAGTTATTGAAAACATACCCCCACTCCATGCCGGTTGAAGACGGAGCCGTAAGCGCACTTACTTTGAGTGCAAACAGTTTGCAGTTCTGGAAATAGACATCTCCGCTACCGCAGATAAAATCGGTGGTTCCATGGATTTCTCCATTTTCCCAGTAAGTTTTTGTGCCTTTTGAATAATAGGTGTCCTGAGTGCTTAAAAGTTTGACATTCCTGTATATCACCTTCTTGCTCTGCTCCTGAATGGCTACGTGCCGCCCCGTTACCGAATAGGATGAAGGGTTGCCATAGTTTGCCTTGTTGTAAAAGGTCATATCCTGAACATAAAGGTTGTCGGCGTTGTTGAAATACATCGTTGCCGTAATGCCTATTCCCTCATTGGAAGACTTGTTAAAAAGAACCGTATTATTGGTGCTTTGTCCAATAAAAGAGACATTCGCAGTGGAAAACGTTGATTTCTGATTGGAATCCCCGGTTAATGAACCGACATTATATTGCCCGTCCGGGAAAAAAATATAGAACCGGCTGCTTGAAGATGCAGATTTTGCCGCGGCAGATACTGCGGCTTTATAATCACCATCTACACCCACAACAAAGTCGAAAGCCTTTTTGGTGACCGCAAATGTAACCTGGGAAGACACGAGTATTAAAATCGCTGTAATGACTGAAGCTGGATAATGGATCTTTATCTGAGACATTAAAACTCCCGGGTTATTGAAGAATATTCTTTTCCTTTTTAATTACAAACTACCTATTACTATATATATAGAATAAATTAAAAAATCGATCAAATGTGAAATTATGCTTTGTTGTATAATAATCTGTACCCGTTTTGAGTACGGTAGGTTAAAAACATTCCTGTGCCTGCCCGGTTACCAGACCTCTTTCACATCGTAAAGAATCGCCCTTTCATTGATGGAAACGAGCGGTCAGGAGCAGTTTGCACTCTTGTGTTTCTTGCTCTGAACAGTTACGATTTCACAGCTCCGCAGCAGAAATTCACCGATTTTGTCCTCCCGGTGATCAAAGGCGAACTAAGCAAAGCAGATGCAGCGGTGTTCGTTCAAAAATGGGCCAAAAAACTGCAGCGCTCGAATACGGTTCATTTCGCTGGCACCATTTCATCCTCCGCAGGCACAAAGGAAACCAGTTTCCTCTTCCAGTGCCCCGACCTGTAACGCAGAAAAATCAGAGGTCCAAACATCATAAACATGGAAATTATCACAACCCAGGTGACCCGCGCAGAAGCACCAAAAACAAAAAACATCAAAAATGCCATTGTCGCGAACATCAAATGCATGGACACCGAAATCACCATGGTCCAGAGTGTATCTCCAGCTCCCCTCAGAGCGCCGCTGAACACAGCAAGTATCGCATCGGCGATTATGTAGAATGCTATGAACCGAACCATGAACTCTGCCAGCTCTTTGATCTGATCGAAACCCGGGGATACTTCTGCCGGATGAAAAAGGTTTACCATGTTTTCCGCAAAAAATCCGAAAGGAATCAAAAGTAAAATTGAATAAGTAAGAACCAGTTTCATTGCGGAAAATGCAGAGCGCTGCGCACTCTGCAAATCCCCTGCTCCGATATAGCGTCCCACCAGACTGGTAACGGCAATACTAACACCTGTCAGAGGGATAAACGAAACCATGTCCCAGTTAAACGCGATCGTTACCGCTGATGCAACGACGGTGCCCTGTGAATGAAACGCTGTTACCATAAGGGTGAAGCCGGCATGGTTCAGAAAGAATTCCAGACCCGCCGGATATCCTATTGCAATCAGCTCTTTCATCAGAGCTTTACTGTAACGAAAACACCTCATGACTGAGTATTGCTTTACATTTACTTTACTGAAGTAGGCGATGCAGAGTATTAAAAGACCTATGACGCCAGAGATTACAGTACCATAAGCAGCCCCGCGGATACCAAGTTGCGGAAACCCCATTTTTCCGAAAACCAGCAAATAGTTGATGCCAACATTGCAGACCATACTTGCCACATTGGCAATCATAATGATCCGGGTTTTTCCTATGCCACTGAAGAAACTCCCGATACTGCCTCTGAGGAGTATCGATATCGATCCAAACATAAGTATCTGAAAATATGGCAGTTGATATTTAAGCTGTTCAGGAGAAATTCCTGTCTTCAGGAAAATGAATCTTCCAAAAGGTATGCACGACAATATTAAGGGGTAGGCAAGAAGTGAGATGATCAGACTCTGAGTAGTAACCAACGCACAATTGCCGGACCTGTTGGCACCATAGTTCCGGGCTACCATAGCCGTTGAATACCCGATAAGACCTATGAAAAAAGTGGAAAACATGAAGCTGGTTATTCC
>CAYLVN010000032.1:4524-15085 GCA_964387115.1 uncultured Fibrobacter sp. | reverse complement strand
ATTCAGTACGAGTGCATTTAACGAGTTAAGCTCACTCATTCACCCCAGAGATGACCTAATGATCATCCAATCCCGGATTCAAAAGGCAGGTAAATTCCAACTATTACTCTTTCCTGTTCACAACCACTTACCGTGATGTTATAATATCTTCCGATGATTGAAACTGCTATTATTCACGAATGGCTTGTCACACTGGCCGGGGCTGAAAGTGTACTGCATTCGATCTATAAATTGTATCCCGGCACGATATATACGCTTTTCCATGATCCTGAACAGGTGAAAGGGACAATCTGGGATGAGAGCCGGGTAAAGACATCGATACTTCAGAGGATTCCCTTCGGCAGGAAACACCATAGAATCTTTTTGCCCCTTTTCCCCATGGCTATTGAGCAGTTCGATCTTCGCGACCATAAGCTTATAATCTCTTCTTCCTATGCTGTTGCAAAAGGAGTGCTTAATTCATCCGACCAGCTTCACATCTGCTATTGTCACTCCCCGATGCGCTATATCTGGGATTTGACATTCGAGTATCTGGAAGCCGCTGGTCTCAAGGGGGGAGCGAAAAGCTTTTTAGTGCGCCTGATGCTTCATTACATAAGAATGTGGGATACTATTTCTGCAAACCGGGTAAACGAGTATGTGGCGAACTCTAAATATATAGCCAACCGTATCTGGAAATGCTACAACCGCCATGCTAAGGTGATTTATCCACCTGTCGATGTGGACCGGTTTTATCTTAGTAACAAGAGAGAAAATTACTTTGTTACGATCTCAAGACTTGTTCCCTATAAGAGAGTAGATCTTATAGTCCATGCCTTCAACCATTTAAAACTGCCACTTGTGGTAATCGGTGATGGACCGGCAATGAAAGACCTCAAGAAAATCGCTCTCCCCAATGTAGAGTTTGTGGGCCAGCAGTCATCTGATGAGGTTGAGAAGCTCCTCAGTAAAGCAAGGGCATTTGTGTTTTCCGCCGAGGAAGATTTCGGGATTGTTAATGTGGAAGCACAGGCATCCGGACTTCCGGTAATAGCATTTGGCAGGGGCGGGGCTCTGGAGACTGTAATTGACGGTAAAACAGGACTTTTCTTCTATAAACAGAATCCTCTCTGCATTATCGAAGCTGTCCAGGAATTTCTTAGTAAAGAGGAAACATTCGATCCTCTGGAAATCCGCAAAAATGCCGAAAGATTCCCCCGTTCCAGGTTTGAAAGAGAGTTCAAGGAGTTTGTGGACGAGACCTGGGAAAAATTTCCATACAAATAAGTCGGAAGTCACAATTCGGAAGTCGGGCCCGCAGTTCCGTGATTTAGCAAGCCACAATCACAAAAGACCATTAAATTTACAATCCACATTTTCGGAGAAAATTCTTACTGGTCAGTTTTCAAACTCTCCATATCACATCAACTTCTGCCTGATATCGATCAACTCTTCTACTGCGTTCAAGTCAGATCTTTCCTTTATGTCTACAACCACCGGCTTTAGTTTAGTGGCAGGATTGGCTCTTGTGAATTGATGTTTGAGAGTTTCAGGAATCGAACTGCTGCTTATAAGATCATGTGCTTTATCTGTGAAAAAAAAGCTGATCTTGAAATACTGATCCCAGACTGATATCCAGCAGATCGTTTTTGATTTGCGCGATGCTTTGCAGAGCCAGCTCTTGCCGTCGTTATAGTATTTCCAGTCTAACCGGATTTCCGGGTATTCGGTTTTTAGTAATTCGAGGAATGCGCTCCAGATCTTAAAAGTTTTTCCAAGATGATGCATCAAAACAGTATCATCGGGAAAGATCTCTTTGTCTTTTAATAGAGGTCTTTCTTTTTGCATACCAGTTATTCCTTTATGCCCGGGTAATCCAGATAATGGGTTTGTTCATTGAATCACTCCGGGAGCGGTTTAATTTCTGTATTATATGAAATTGGCCAACCGGGGATGTCCCGGATGGCCGTACTGTTCTTCGAAAAAATCATATCGAAAATTACATCAAATTATCGCCGCTGCTGCTGAGACTGTCGGTAATTTTCTTTACAAGTCTCTGAACCTGCCCGAGTTTTTCTGAGGCGCTTTGAATATTCCCTGCATCAAAATCTGCTGCAGCTTGTACAGCCGCACTTTCAGCGGCGCTCAGATTGGCCTTCATTTCTGCAATTATTTTCTTTCCTTTAGAACGGGAAGCCGCTTTAATCTCTTTGGCCGTTTCCTTTAACATGCTTTTTGACAGTTGAAGGTTCTCTTTTATCTGGGAAATCATGGCTTCTTTGGCCTTTGGAGCTTCCGCGGTTATTTCTGTGGCAAGATCAGTAGCATTTTTCAGGTATTGTTTTGCTTTGGTGTAATTACGGCCGATAAATTTGCCATCCTGGAGAGTTATTTCCGCTTCCGCAGCTTCCAGAGCTTTCTTTACATTCTGAAAGTTGTTAACCATGTATTTGTCAGCTTCAGCATCCTGAGCGGATTTAAATGCTGCCCTGGCAGCGGCAAGTTCCTGATCAGGCGCTTTTGCGCATCCGGAGAACAGATAAAGAATACATATACCAGCCAGAATCATGGTCAGGTGATGGCACGAAGAACGCATAATCAGCCTCCTGTAAGAGATTAGGTAAAAATTGACTTAAGTCATTAACAATATAGTTGCTGCAGTTGCAATGAAGGGATGAAACCCGGACAGGAAATTAATCTCCTGAGTAACTCAACAGATTGTAACTTTGTCTTAACCAACTGCGATTTTCAGGTTCAAGGGTCCACTATTCCATTTCCGAACACTCATCTGAAGGTATCAAGCCGTTTCTCAGGACCCGTTCCTTACTTTGCAGATACCCATCAAGATCTTGTCTGTCTATCTGATGAGTACCTGCACTTTACGCAGTATCTGTTTTTCACCCACTGTAAACTTTAGAAGATAGAGGCCGTCAGGTATATCCTTTGAGGACAGAATGATTCTATGAGTTCCGGGAGACAGTCTGGAAGGCCCTGCTCTGTCAACGATCCTTCCCAGAATATCCAGTAGCTGCCAGCTGATTACCTCCGACTCTGTCAGGTTCAGATGTACCTGTATTTTTGAGGATGAAGAGATTACCTGCAAGATCTGTTTCCCCATCGTTTTCCGTGTTGGATCGAACCGGTTCAACGTAGGGCGATCGGTAGCGCATTCTCCTTCGATAAATCCTGCTGCTAAAATAAACGGTGCTGTCCAGTTTATGGCTACCTCGTTTGAGGAATAACTTGCCTGGAGATCAACGTAAGAGAGGGCTGGTTCAGTTCTGGGATATACAACACCTTTGAAAGAGTCCTCCCTGGCTCCATTGGGGCCTCCGACCAGAAAGCCTGGAACCGGAGCGACTACCTTATCAGCAGAAGAAATCCTGTGATGCGGGTTCATCGGTGTCTTATTGCCAAAGCCTGTTATAAAGCTGTATCTTGTCGGGTTTTTACCACAAACATAATCAAGTGTGGATATCATGCCCTCGAGGTATGTTGAATCTTTTGTCAGATAATAAGCATACCCGAGACCGATCGCGTAATTACACGCAAAGCTGTTTGAGCCCCAGTTGTACTCCCGGAGAGGCGTTCTGTATGGAGAACTATTGATATACTCCATAGTCTGATCTGCAAACCTGATCACTTCAGCACGGGCTCGTTCTGTAACCGGCAGGTTCAATTTCTCATGCGCAATGGCCAGAGAATGCAGCGGCAGATTGCCGGGTTCCCGCCAGGTAGCAGGTCCCCACAAGAGATGCTGACGGACCATTGGATCTATGAAATTATGGAAGGTGTCTTTTGAGGTGGAAATGAAGAGTTCTGATGCAGCCCATAAAAATTCATAATCATATTTACCATCCTGATATAATCCGGTTCCACCCCCGACATCCGGCGACTCGATGGCTGGATTCGCCTCTGCCCACTTCCATGCTTTTTCCGCGCGCAAAATGCAGTCTGAGGCATATTCAGGATCGTATTTTTTATAAACTCTGCCGGCCTGTGCCATCACTGCAGCAAAATTAAGCGCGGATCCAGTTGACATGCCGATAACGAAACGCCTGCCATGGTCTTCTGATGGCATGATAAAGGGAGGAAATGTGTCGATCGGCCCGACCTTGAAGAATACTCCACCTGAGGTGTCCTGCATTGTTTTAAACCAATCCAGTTCGAACTTGATCTCATCAAGGAGATCGCTTTTCCCATTTCCAGATTCTGGAATATTAAGGACATCATCTCCGAAGTATTCAGGATAAAGTTCATATAAAGACATCAGTGTAGCCAGAGTAATGCCACCGTTTACAATGTATTTGCCATAATCCCCGGCATCATACCATCCACCGGGCACCGATTTGATCCGTGATTCATTACCGTATACCGGGCAGGCTGTATCAGGGTGTCCAGCAGTGCGGGCGTAAACACCCCCAGACTTTGCTGTAACAGGAACAGAACAGCGCTGGTAGTAAAATGTTTTCATTGCTGCATGAATCGGTCTGTAGTAAACAGATCCGGATATCTCAAAAGGCCAGGAGTGTCCGAATCCTCTTATTCTGATTACACATTCACCATTGGCTCTAAGAGAACTGAAGTCAGCCAGCCTTACAACTTCTTTGGAAGCGTTGTTGGAAACAGGTTCTGACAAGGTTCCGACATAAAGAACTGAATCTGTGCCGTTTAAAACAATTTCGAAACTATCCGCTTCACACTCAGCAACTACGGCAATTTTGCTCTGTGATGAATAATAGCCAATCTGGTTTACTCTTATCTCTTCTCTCAAAGGAAGAACACTGACATGAACCTTTCGCGTTACTGAGGTTGACAAACCGGCAGGATCGGTTACCGCATAGGTGATAGTATAGGTTCCGGCTTTGGAGGAATCCAGATCTGAGGTGATTTTAACTGAATCGGTAATATTCTGGTGATTAGGATAATCAACAGCGCTGTACCCTGGTTCCGTGAATTTTCCAGACAGTGCAAGCTGGACAACGGAGTCACCTTTCAATGTAATAACCGGGGAAAGTGTGTCGGGTGTAACTGTAATTATCCTTACTGCTGAGCCGGTTTTACCAATTGAGTTTCTGGCAGTATAGATAATCTCGTAATCACCCGGGACCATGATATTCAGGGGACTGCTGATTTTCACACTGTCTGAAATATCACCATCATTTCCGTCCCATGCCTGTGCTCCGAATTCATAATATGTTCTTCCCTGAAGGATACTTTTGAATTCATCTCTGTTGATTATTACTACCGGTGCGCTGGTATCGGGATCGGCGGCGGATAGAACTGAATTGTAAAGAGATAAAATCGAGTCCGGAGAGAGCGCTATGTCGTAAATCGAGATCTCATCTACGCTCCCCTGAAAGTATTCCCTGTACCACTTGTTCGGAGATTGTTTTCCGATACAGAGAGTTGAATCGCTGAATCCGATAAGTCCGGAATCGGTATCTGATGCCACTGTCTTTCCATTAACAGACAGGGAAACCGATCTGCCGTCACAGGTAAGAGCGACCTGATGCCACTTGTCCAGGCACAGCGAATCGTAAGTCAGTGTTCTGGTTCCGGCAGATACAGTCAGTTTACTGTCATAGATTCCTATGAGATATCCCCTGGAAACAAAATTGCGGTCCAGTATGGTTCTTCGGTATCTCAGGTTGTAAGGACGAATCCAGGTAATAATCGTAAGTGCAGAATCAATATTCAATTGTGGTTGACGTCCAATTTCAACGTAGCTGCTGTCAAGAAACGTGAGGGAAGAGCCAAGAATTCCGTCTGTACGGAATGCTCTGGTGATAGTGCCATTATTACCGTTACCGCTTCCGTCAATTACAGTGTTTCCTGATCCCTCCTCAAAAGACCACTTCGCGACAAGGCCGTTCACAGGCACCAGAGGAGGTACATATCTGGCAACATTGGAGACATGCAGTTCAAGAAGGCGTTCTCTGAAGAAATACCTGTTGGCACAGGAGTCACTTTCGCCGCAGGCCCAGGCTCCGATTCTTATCTGTCCGTTTCCTGACATCGGCACTCCGGTTACTCTCTGCCTGGAAAGGAGCTGTGAGTTGTGGAAATGATAAAGCCAATCGCCACTCTTGACTATTGCAACATGGTAGGGGCGGATAAAGAAATATTCCCGTGACCTGAAAAGGAAAGTATCGGAAGGTGTGCTTTGAAAATATGTTTCGGAGTGGCCATACCCTCCATTTACATAAGCGGAACCTGCGGCATAGTCGGCTGCGCCGTCTATAGTGCGGGAGAAGACAATGTTCTGGGGTGCGGTATTTTGGTAGCTGAAGAGAACTTTGTATTCGATTGTCCAGTCACCGTCAAGTTCAAATGCCGGATTGTCAATTACTGCAATATAATCGTCAATACCATCAAAATAAAGTCCGCTGTCGGTCCATTCTGCACCGAAGATGGTTCCATGGTGGCCATTTCCGCTGATATCGTGGAGAACCGATCCGGTACCCTCATTAAAGAGCCAGTGGGCAACCGAGTGGCTGTCGGCAGCGCAGGTAATACTCTCAGGAAGAAATCCTGAAATAGTAAGTATGACAAAAAAGATTAAGAAAGCGGATCTATACATGTGATAACCCTTTTGAAGCTGAAGCTGATTATACATAAAATAATATCATAACGGGAGTGCCGGTTCAATCAGGCTTTAATTCAAGAAGTTTCTCAGGAATTTATGGTAATTAATACAGGTAGTTAGAAAATGGATGCCCCTAAAAAAGAATCGCCGGGTACGAGACCCGGCGCTTCCGCTTCACCCAAAATAAATGCAAGAGGGCCTTGCATAAGGTAGGATACTTTCAATATAATAACTTAAAAACCGGGATCAAAACATTTTTTAAGTTCAGCATCTTTTTTTCGCTGAGAACTGGAGAATCTATTCCTTTCAGTTTCATTTTGATATCACAAATGATGCATGATAATTTTGAAAACCTGATCTGATAGATGCTGTATATGTTCCGGCTGGAAGTCGCATTTTCGTCAGATATACTTCGCTATTAGCGGCTCTGATATATTCGGAGTGCAATTTTCTGCCGGAGAGATTGCTGAGAGTCACCAATAATTCAGAATCAGCACATCGGTTTGGAACCGCGATTTTCAGGGAGTTCTGTGAGCTGTAATGAACAGAGAATCTGTTTTGTTTTTTCATTTCAAGAATATGATCTGTTCCGGTAGCACTCCTGCATTCATCAAAGAAATCAAAAACATCGGGTAATACAGCCGGTACCATTCCGCCATGATCTTTGTTTACTTCTTTATACTTCACATTGAACCCGCGCGCATTCATCCAGTCCCGAACAGCTCTGCTTCCCTCCAGCGATGGAGTCTGTATGCCTTCTGTTATAAAGAACATCATCTGATGAAGGCTGTCCCAGGGGTAACCTGTCTCCTGAACAAAAGGACCGGACAAGGGAGCCAGGCCCCGGAAATATTTGCGGTACTTACCTCCGATATGCCAGGTTCCACCACTTCCCATAGAATGACCTGTGAGAAATATTGATGAAGTGTCAATTGGATACTCATGTAAAATCAGCTCCAGAACATTTATAACATCTTTCTCGCTCAGCTCGTTTGTCCGTTCACTTGCCGCTGTAATCTGAGCCATAAGTTCTGCGGCACCACCAGGGTTGCCAAACTGGGCAGAAAGACGCAGGAAATTGCCGTATGCTCCTTTATCACCCATGGGTGAAACAAGCAGATACCCATGTTCATCAGCAAGTCTGACCATCAGCTTGTTATCCGCATCCAGATAGGTGCTTTCATTAGACCCACCGCCATGAAGAAACATTACCAGGGGAAGTTTTGATTTCCCATCCCAGTTTTGAGGGACACATACCCTGTAAGGCTCATCTGCATTTGCCTCTGAAAAATGGTATGTCCTTCTTTGATCGCCTTTGGCCTGCCACCGGGATGAGGATGGATCGGTAAGTGATCTGGCAAGATCTTGAGATTCTGCTATCTGGGCAACCGGATCAATATACGTTCCAAATGAGATATACCGCTGATCCGCATAAGAATGACTGCCGGAAAATTCAGCACAGAGTATAAATGTTCCTGTTAATAAGCCGATACACTGTCGTTTCATGTTTTTCCCCGATGCTGTTACGCAATCTCTTTTGTCATGACTTGAACTGCAGAAAAGAAAAATTCCGTCTGGAAGACGGAATTTTAATGGTCAGTCAATAGGTACAAATCAGGTCTTATGGCAGATTAGCCGATTTTACTTCCCAGTTGTTGTCGGTGCAATACCTGCAACCAGAACCTACAAGAACACCCTTTCCAGTTGCACCAGTGTCTCCCTTTATCCACCAGTTTAACCAGGCCAGATTGATTCTGGTAAAATCTCCGCCGTTGGCACTCCACAGATCACCACCATGACCCATATTTCTATTACTGAAGAACATAATGGGGTAACCTTTAGGGGCAATTCCATTGTAGTCTCTCAAGCCGTTGTTGTATGCGCCGGTTTCGTCTTTATGGCCCTCAAGAATCAATACCGGCGTGTGTACACTGTTCCATAATGACGGGTTATCACCAAAAGATCCACTGCTGCTGATTCCCCAGGTTGTTGTACGGGGATCACTTGCTATACCCATGCCTAAGAATCCACCGCAGGAAAAACCATTACCTGCAATTTTGGTGGTATCGATACTGTTGTAATAAGGGCTGCAGGGCCTGCGGTTTTCGGCGATAATCCAGTTAATGTATGCCAGTGCCGGTGCCCTCATCGCATTTATGTCCATAGAACGACTTCCGGAACCGCTGGGCCGGCCGTCTGAAATTACAAAGTAACCATGAGAGGCGATCTCTGCCAGAGCTTGATAATTCCCCGTTCCATCCTTGGAGCAGGCACCGTTTCCCCACACATAGATAGGATATTTTTTGCCATAACCCAGGTCTTGAGGTCTGTATATTGTCCCCTCATTGATAC
This sequence comes from uncultured Fibrobacter sp., assembly GCA_964387115.1. Taxonomy (GTDB): domain Bacteria; phylum Fibrobacterota; class Chitinivibrionia; order Chitinivibrionales; family Chitinispirillaceae; genus JAAYIG01. The sequence goes on along the minus strand of CAYLVN010000032.1, from coordinate 6,165 downwards.
CGGAAGCGGAGTTTGTCTCCACAACCACTTTGTGCGGCCCGCTTCCTGAATAGTTCTTGTTCTCATTCTTTGACTGGGTGCATTGACCGGTGAATTCAGATTCTAAAGTAATGTCGACAGTTCCAGCAAAAGAGGTAATCGGTGTTGATTTTGTTTTGTAGCCTAAAGCTGTTGTCTCCAGAGTTTCATTTTCTTGCAGACTTTTTGCAAGTTTAAACCCGCCAGCGGAACTGGTCAGATGAGAAGCTGTACTGTTGAGATTAGGAACATAGCGGAAGCTTGCTGTCAGCCGGCCTGTAGAAACATGAACAATCATCATGTTCTCAGCCAATGAGAGATCGTTCAGTGAAAAATGATAATCCCCCGCCAGAGTATGATTTGCAGTAAAATTATTGAGCTGTTTCCCCTGCATGTTAAAAAGTCTGATAGTTACGGGTGCCGGCTGTGACAACTTTACAGCTACAACATTGTTTTTAAGGTATATCGCTTCGCATCCGGATTTACTGATCGCCGATTTTACACTTGTTAATGTTCCGCTCAGGGTGTAGTTCCCGTCGGCATCTGTTGTGTCGATCAGGTTATTAGATTTGAGTGTGACAATTGCACCATGTACGGCTTTACCGCCAACGCCTGTGACTTTACCGCTTAAGTTTATTGTCTGTGCCTGCAGTTGAAGTCCAACCGCTAAGACTAGGAATGCTGCTTGTACTCGATGCATGAGCTACCTCCTGATAACTATTTATGATTATACAACAATAATAGTCTACATATATTATGACAATATAATCAAAAAAAATGTATGTATAATAAAAAAGTGAAACGTTCCGAACACAGAGACGTGTAACACATTGGTAATAAAGGTGATATTAAGATTAAAATGTATATATGAGTATAAATTTCCGAATAAAGACAGGATAAGAAAACGTCTGGACACGATTGCAGGATTACAGGATGTATAGGATTAAAGAGGGGATGACTTAAGCGGGATTTCAGGATTACGGGATGTACAGGATTAAAGAGAGGATGACTGGAGCAGGATTTGCAGGATTAAAAAGACGATAATTGAAGTAGAAATCTTGTAATCTTGTAATCCTGTAATCCTGTAATCCTGTAAATCCTGTAATCCTGTAAATCCTGTAAGGGGAACATGAAAGATGAACATTTCTACTGTTAATGATCTAACCCACAAAATTATCGGTTGTGCCATGACTGTACACACTGCGCTCGGCAATGGTTTTCAGGAAGTCATATATCAGCGTGCACTGGCGATTGAATTACAGCTTAAAGGTCTGTCGTTTGAACGTGAAAAGGAAATGCTGATATTTTACCGGGAAATGCATATTGGTACGCGCCGGGTTGATTTTTTTGTGGAAAATGCAGTGATGGTAGAATTGAAAGCTGTTGAGAAACTGGAAGATGTTCATAAAGCACAGGCAATCAACTATTGTGAAGCGTACAATATTGCTGATGGGCTTCTAATAAACTTTGGTGCAAAGAGCCTTGAATTCAAACGAGTTTACAATAAAAAACTTGTTACGCCAAATCCCGGTAATCCAGTAATCCCGAAATCATGTACGGACAGGCAATCAACTACTGCGAAGCGTACAATATTGCTGATGGGCTTCTAATAAACTTTGGTGC
>CAYLVN010000032.1:1057-4424 GCA_964387115.1 uncultured Fibrobacter sp. | reverse complement strand
TCAACTACTGCGAAGCGTACAATATTGCTGATGGGCTTCTAATAAACTTTGGTGCAAAATCCCGGTAATCCAGTAATCCCGAAATCGTGTACGGATCCGGCTTTGGTCTATTTATGACACCAAAGCCGAAGACCCTGGGACAAAGGCGTTTTATGGCTGTTTTTTGATAACAGTCATTAAGTTCACCGGCAGATTTGACATGTTCGATTTGTTGATTACGCTGGTGACAGATCTTCCAGAGAGATCAAAACTCATTCCATTTATAATTTTTACCGGAGCGATAGGATTTGAGATCACAGTCCCTTTCTGAGACACCAGACGGGCCTGTTTGGGCATGTAAGAGATACCTACAGGGTTCAGAGGAGCGAATCTGAACCAGTTGGCACGGAACATGTCTCCGGAGCCTTTATAAACAAAGTAAACATTCTTGACACCGCTGCAGTTATTCACATTGCAGGAATCGGTTCTCCAGTTCTGCCAGGAACCGGTTCCGGAAACGGTGCAACTGGCCACAAGTGGGCCGTTGGGACTGTCAAGGTGAACTTCGACGGTTCCGCCGTTTGATGGTGCAGAGGCTCTTACGTAAAATGTTTTTGCACCTTCTCCGAAATCTACTCCTTTCAGACTCGTGTAGTCATTATTGGATACATCAGTAAGCATCACACCGCCCTCATTACAAAACGCAGTCTCGATACCCTGCTGTTTCCAGATGGTTTCAGCCTGGATTGTGTCATAGGGGTTAAAGTTCTTGATTTGGGGAGCTCCCTCCGATGTTACAATCACAGTTTTAATCCTACCGTCAGTTTCGTAATACATTAATTCGACACTTGCATTCCTTTTATAGGTTGCGCCGCCTGAAAGACGCCTGTCATGATAGAACATGTACCATTGGCCTTTATACTCGATCATCGATTCATGGCTGTTGTTGCCGCCGTTGATATTTCTTCCGTTCAGGGTGGGATTTGGAAGAGCCGTTCCTTTATAAGTCCAGCCGGTCATCGGATTATCACTCATCATGTAATCGATATTCGAACCGTTGCTTGTTGGATAAGAGAGGTAATATTTGTTGTTGTATTTATGAAGGAAAGGTCCCTCAAAAGAATTTGGAGCAGTAAGAGTTTGAGGTGTTCCGGAGATTGATTTCATGTCATCGTTGACCCTTACTATACGCAGGTTTGTACCAAACGGCTGACCACCGCCAAAGACTAAATAAGCCTGTGTGCCGCTTGCGGTACTGTCGATAAATATGCCCGGATCAAACAGCCAGCCAACTTGTTGCTCAGAGCAATTAGGCGTACTTCTGTTAATAAGAGATCTTCCCAGATGATCTGTATACGGCCCCTCTGGTCTGTCTGCAACCATTACCCCTATACCCGATCCGGGGTCTGGAAAGTAAAGGTATACTTTTCCATCGCGGGTGATAGCACACGGCGCGTAAGCCTGACCAGCCCATTTGGTATGCTCTTTTACTTTAAATACCAGATTGTGGTCGGTCCAGTTTACCATATCATCGGAAGAGATCATGGTGTAGTTGATCAGGTTGTAGCTATTAACGTTATCCTCATCACTGGAACAGACAACATACACGCGATCATTGAAGATAAAAGCATTGGGATCTGCGGTGTATCTCTGGGTGATTATCGGGTTGTCAGCAAACAGTGACACACAGAAAGACAACAGAATGAGGGAATGGTATGCGGTCCTGGTTTTGAAACGAATCATACTGTCTCCATGAGTTCGGGATGTACTACATTAAAAAGCCTATTCTTAAATAATATAACGTAGAAAACAGGCAGGGTGTAGAAATAAAAAACAAATTGTATCCCCTGAGGATACAGGCAGAGCTTCAGGCATTTCCAGTGTATTTAAAACAGTTGCCATTCAGTTGGAAATTATATTGCTTTTACGATCTTTCCCGGTCTGATTCCGGAGTAGTTGATATTTCTTTAATAATTTCTGGCCTGAAATTAGTTTTAAAAAGCAAGCTTAAATGAGACAGTACAAACCAGATTCTGCAATAATTTTTGTTGATATAAATTTCACTCAGCCAGGCAGGAGCTAAAGATGCGCAAATACCGTTTCTGTTATGCCATGTTTTTATTTGTTGTTGCGGCCGCACTTAATGTTACTTCACAGACAAGAATTAATCTCTGGAACAATAAGGCCCCCGGAGCTAATGGAACAGGCACGGCTGATGTTCCATGGATTGAAATCTACAAGCCTAACGCTTCGGTAGCTAACGGATCTGCAATTCTTGTGGTTCCTGGAGGCGCCTACGGGATGGTTGTAATGAGCGAGGCACAGGCGGCAAGAAACTACTGGCTTCCCAAGGGTTTTGTTGTAGTTGTGCTGTCGTATCGTGTAGCTCCCTATAAATACCCGATTCCTATGTGGGATGTAAAACGGGCAATGAGGCTTGTCAGAAGCAAGGCAGAAGAGTGGAATGTTGATCAGAAGCGGATCGGCGTTCTGGGCTGTTCCGCCGGAGGACATCTGGCCTCCTACCTCGCAACACATTATGACATGGGCGACCCACAGGCTTCCGATCCGATCGACAGGCTTCACTGCAGACCCGATTTCTCGATATTTGTCTACCCGGTCATCACGATGGATGCCTCATTTACCCATTCACAATCCAGAAGCAACATCATAGGCAACAACCCCTCTGCTGCTCTGGTTGACAGCCTCTCCAATGAAAAACAGGTTACCGCCGATACTCCGCCCACCTTTCTTGTACACGGGACAGTTGACAATGTGGTACAGGTGAGAAACAGTCAGGTATTTTACGATGCCTGTGTGCAGCGCGGGGTCAAGGCAAAATTCTACAAGATGACACTAAGCTGTGGAGGGCACGGGTTCGGGTATTCCTGCGGTAACTGGGGTGATACTTGTTATCAGTGGCTTAAAAGCAGCGGTTGTCTCGATGCCACGACATCGGTACGGGATGCTCACCGTGTTTCCTCTATTCCTGCAAACAGTGGAACCGATGACTATGTCTTGCTTGATATTTCCGGAAAAATATTGGGGGCTGGAAAAAATAGCGGAATTTCAGGCAACAGCACCTTAAAGCTCAAACATAATACAACCGGGACTTTCATACTGGCAAAGAAAATCGCGGGGCGCTACTACCCGGTAGGCAGGAAAGTTCTGCAGCACTGATTTTTAAAAGAACTGTTCGGACCCCGGGTGCCAGTTTATCTTTTCTCGGGTAAGACACCCTGGTAAAGTTTTTACTATACATGCGATTAAAAGCATGCTGGTAAATGTCATAAAATGGTGAGGTAAAAATGAATAAATTTTGTCAAGTATTATTATTCTCTGCCGCACTCTTCATAAAATGCTCTAATGAAAATAACGGCAACCCAAT
>CAYLVN010000032.1:0-1047 GCA_964387115.1 uncultured Fibrobacter sp. | reverse complement strand
CGGTTGCTGTAATGAAAAAATTTCCTGTAGATCCCGATCAAGTGTGGCATAAAAAACTGTTCGAACCCCGGGTGACAAATTTTTACTCGGGCTGGCCCTGGAAATATTTCACTGTGCAGGTTATTAAAAAGTATACTGGGAAATGTAACAAAATGATGAGGTAATAATGAGTAATTTTTGTCAAGTATTATTTTTCTCTGCCGTACTCTTCATAAAATGTTCTAATGAGAATAACGGCAACCCAATCGTCCCTTCACTTGAGGTGCTTACAAAAGAAGGTACAATATCGAATGAAGAGGCATGGTCGGAGAAAGACAAAATTTATCGGATCACAGGTGATTGTTCAATTGAATCACAGGTAACCTGGGGGGAAGGAATTGAGGTCATCATTGATCCCGGCACAGTCTTAGGCGTTGGTAATAATGGTATCCTGACCATCGAAAAAGGTGTTACGGTGAAATTGTGTGATGAATCCTGTATCGAGGTGGGTATGAATTCGCAAGGAACGCTTAAAGCAAACGGATCGGCTGACTCCCCGGTAATATTTAAAGCTGATACGGGTGTGCAGGCGTGGGGTTCTTCTAAAAGCGGAGGAATTATTTTAGGTGATTCCGCAAAAAATATTCTTTTAAACTATTGTACAGTCTCAGAGGCAACAGCAGGCATATATGTCAAGGCAGGATCTCCGGTTATCACCAACTGCAAAGTGACCTCCTGCAAAGGCAATGGCATTTACTTCGACAGTACAGCTGGGCCTGGCGATTCCTTAACTTTCACAAACAACACAATTTCAGACTGTGGCGGGTATCCTCTGACTTTATCTGCAGATAAACTGGGAAATCTATCTGGAAAGATTACTTTCTCAGGATTTAATAAAGAGAATAACGGAATCCATATACTGGGAGTACTTGTTAATAATGAAGCAGCAGTCTGGAGAAAAATGGATCTGCCTTACATTTTCAGCCAGATGACAGTGATCGGCTCTTTTTCGGCAGGAGCAAGCAGTGTAACCATAATGCCCGGTGTTGTATGTAAATTCGAAAAGAA
>CAYLVN010000031.1:0-15266 GCA_964387115.1 uncultured Fibrobacter sp. | reverse complement strand
GTGGCAATAAACAGATCTTTTCTATTGCCGAAAACCGAACCTATTATGGATTCACTCCTTCCCCCACCGTAAACATCAGCGGTATCGAAGAAATTGATACCGTTATCAACTGCAGCATTCAATATCGACTGTGCATTCTGCTCAGAAATACTGCCCCAGTCTCCACCAAACTGCCATGTGCCCAGACCTATTTCCGATGCTCTGAATCCTGTAGAGCCGAACATTCTGTACAGCATATTGTCCCCCTGTTTTTTATTATGACGGCTTTAAGCTTTGATTTTTTCACCCTTATTATCAGCAAGGCTGCACCGTAGCCGATACATGCAGAAAGTACGATCGATGCGCCTGCTGTTATGTTGCAGGAATATGACACAAGAAGCCCTGCCGTTGTAAAAAGCATCCCCAGCAGTGACGATACAGCCATCATGCGTTTAAGATCTTTTGTAAACAGTTCGGCAATCGATGCGGGAATCGTAAACAGAGCAATAACCAGAATCAGTCCAACTGCCTGAATGAGCATTATAACAGTTAAAGCGATAAGCATGAGAATGACATAGTAAAGAACACGTGCCGGGACTCCTGAGATAGAAGCGAACTCCTCATCGTATGAGACACTGAGTATCTCTTTATAAAGCAGAATAATACATATCAGTATCACAAAGTCTAAAATCACCATTAAAAGAAGATTCTGCTGCGAAACAGCCATTATGCTTCCGAAAAGATAGCTCATGAGGTCGGCATAATACCCTGGAGTCAGGTCGATAAGAATGATTCCAAGTGCCATTCCCACAGCCCACATTACACCTATGACCGTATCGGATCGTTCTTTGTTTTTCCGGGATACAAAACCCATAAGCAGTGATGATCCCAGGGCAAAAGGGATTATTCCGCTTTCCGGTGACCATCGGGCAAACGCTGCGAGTCCAAGCCCTCCATATGCAGCATGAGCCACGCCACCTGCCAGAAAAGAGAGCCTGTTGACAACCACAAGAGTTCCGACCACTCCGCAGGCTACACTCACAAGCAGTCCGGCAAGGAATGCATTTCTCATGAATTCATACTGTAAGAGATCTGGTATCATTGCAGCTTTCCCTCATGAGAGTGGAAAACCCGGTGAGGAACTCCGTGGGCAATCAGATCTATTTCGCATCCAAAAGTTCTGCTCAGGGTTTGCTCGTCAAGTTTTCCATCAGGGTGGAAGAAAAGATCCTTATTTACACAGGCAACAGACTTTATGTAGCGAGAGATGATTCCCATATTATGGGTTACAAGCACAACGGTCGTACCGTCTTCATTTACTTTTTTCAAATAATCATAAATCTCATCTGCACCAGCGGCATCAACACTGGATGTAGGCTCATCAAGAAACAGTATCTCGGGTCTGGAAACAAGAGCCCTGGCAAGCAGAACCTTCTGCCTCTGCCCTCCTGATAAATCACTGATTCCCTCATTTTTAAATGAAAGCAGGCCAAACTGTTCAAGTATTGAATCGGTCTTCTGTTTATCCTCTTTTGAATAAAAACGTCCCGGACCTCTTGAACGGGCCAACCCCATCAACACTACATCATAGACGGATATGGGAAATCCCTTGTTGAGATTGGTTTCCTGAGGAATGTAGCCTGCCCTGATTCTTGTTTTCACTGGAGGGCCGCCCAGAAGGATTATTGAACCGCTCAGCGGTTTAAGCACCCCCAGGATCAATCTTAGAAGAGTTGTTTTCCCGCCACCATTAGGACCTATAATCCCCAGGAAATCACCCCTACACACGGAAAATGTCGCATTTTTAACAACTACATTGGCTCCATAGGCAAAGGTAACATCCCGGCATTCTATAATATGATCATTATTGCTCATTCTCACACAGAGCCTCAGAAATTTTCAGGAGATTTTCAGCCCAGTTTTCCGCAAGAGGATCTGCAACAGACACCTTCAGCTTCAGCTGTTCTGATATTGTCTGGGCTGATTTCTTTGAAAACTGAGGCTGTACGAATATGGTTCTTATCTTATTTTTTTTTGCTATATCAATTACATTCTGCATTTCGCGCATCCCGGGCTCCTTTCCGTCAATTTCGACTGAGATCTGGGAAAGATTGAATTCGCTGGCGAAATGTCCCCATGAGGGGTGAAAAACCATAAAGGGATGACCGGGAGCAGATCCGTTCAGATTGGCTCTGATTTTGTTCTGTAGATCTCTGATTTCATCTTTAAACAGGCTGCAGTTGTTCAGGTACTTGTCACGGTTGACTGAATCAACGGCAGAAAGTTCAATGGCGATAATATCTGCCATCTTCAGGACCAGTTCAGGAGAGAGCCAGATATGGGGATCATACCCCTGAGTGTGCCTGTGATGATCATGATTATGATTCGGGCAATTATCTGACTGTGCGCTTGAGTGTTCATCTAAGGCAAATACCACCTTCAAGCCTGAAAGATCTTTGCAGATCCGTGGCAGCCACGCGCCTTCAAAATCTCCACCTACAGCAAAAAATAGTTTTGTTCGGCTCAGTCCAGTCAACTGAGAGGGTTTTGGTTCATAGGAATGAGGTGATGCCCCTGGGGGGATCAGCGTATTTATCTGGACCAGGTCTTTACCAATCTTCTCCAGAAAATATTTCTGAGGCGGGATTGTTACAAAAACGTTAAGTTTGCCGGCATTCTCAGCCGGAGACGAACAATTGAGAAGAAACAAACCTGTAAAAATCAGGATTACTTTATAAATAGAGGTGTTCTGCATCGCTATAAAATAGTTGCAGCCTCTGCTGTAAACATAAGGTATCGACCTGGAAGAAATAAATAAATCAAATATGACTTGTAATCCATACATTTACTATTTTTTACTAATGCGATCAGGTAAATTCAAAACAGTGATTTTCGACTTTGATGGCACCATTGCAGATTCGATGGATGTGGTGTTTGAGATATTTAACACTGATCTGGCCGGAGCATTCAAATGTAAAACTATTGACCGGCATGAGCTGGAACTTTTCAGGTCTCGCCCACCTCTGGAAATTCTTGCCAGAAACGGGATTTCTCCTTTCAGACTTTCTTTTTTAGTGCTGAGGGCAAGAGCAGAGCTAAAGAAAAAGATAGATCAAATACACAGCATTCCTGGAATTGAGACGGTTCTGAAAAATCTCAAGGATGAAGGGGTCAAGATAGGTATCTGTACCTCTAATTCCAGAGCAAATGTAACATCATTCTTACTCAGAAACAATCTCTCAAACCTATTTGATTTCATCTACTCTGGCAAACATTTTTTCGGTAAAGATCGCATTTTGCGTAGAATAATTCGGGAGCAGTCTATCGATGCTGACACAACTCTTTTTGTTGGAGATGAAGTCAGGGATATTGAGGCCGGCCATGCAACCGGTATCAAAGTAGCATCGGTCACCTGGGGATTCAATGAACGAGGCCTGTTAGAGAAAGGAATGCCCGATTTTCTTATAGAAGAGCCGGTACAGCTACTAAGTTTGTGAATTGTGGCACACAGCTTGCCCGTTTTGAATATTGCTGAGAACAAATCCTAAAACAAATAAGGAAGGTAACTATGGAGGAATCCAGAGAGAGAGCATATTCGATCAGCCCTCAAGGAGAAAAGTATCCCATTCCTGACAAAGAGGAGTACAAGAGCGAGCTTAAGCGCCTTGAGGGATTAGCCGAGCAGGCTAAAAGAGAGGGCAAAGAGGTTGTAGTCGTGATGGGAGTCGGATTTGTGGGAGCAGTGATGGCTGCCATAATCGCCGACACCAAAGATAAGAAAACAGGAAAAAACTCCAAGTTTGTGATAGGGTGCCAGAGGCCAAGCAAAAGAAGTTACTGGAAAATACCTCTTCTGAACCAGGGACTCTCTCCTGTCAAAGCTGAAGACCCTGAAGTAGAAGAGCTGATCTCAAGGTGTGTCAAAGAAACAAAAACCCTCACTGCAACCTTCAATAGCGACTGTCTGGGGCTTGCGGATTGTGTTGTAGTTGATGTGCAGTGCGATTATTCTAAAAACTCCCTTGGCGATATGCGCAACGGTGAAGCAGATATGGCTGCACTGGAAGCCACCATGAAAACAATTGGCGACAGGATCAAACCCGAATGCCTGGTTCTTATCGAAACGACTGTTGCCCCGGGTACTACAGAGTTTGTAGCCTGGCCCATACTGAAAAAAGCATTCTCAAAACGAGGGATTCAATCGGAACCGCTCCTTTCCCACAGTTTTGAACGTGTTATGCCGGGGAAAGAGTACGTAGCCAGTATCCGTGATTTCTGGCGAGTGTGTGCAGGATGCAACGATGAGGCCCGCGCACGGGTTGAGAAGTTCCTCCATGAAGTACTGAACACCGAAAAGTTTCCTCTTACAGTCATGGACCGACCTATAGAATCCGAAACAACAAAGATTGTAGAGAACTCATATAGAGCAACGATCCTCGCCTATTTGCATGAATGGAGCATTTTTGCAGAACGTAACGGAGTTGACCTGATAAAAGTCATAAAGGCGATAAAGATGAGACCGACTCACAGCAATATCATCTTCCCGGGGCCGGGTATCGGTGGATACTGCCTCCCAAAAGATGGTGGTCTGGGGTACTGGGCATACAGGCATATTCTTGGTTTTGAGGATGGTGACAGTCTCTTTAAAATCACTCCAACAGCAATAGATATCAACGACACACGTTCTTTACATGTTGCGGAACTGGTCCGTGATGCTCTGCGGAACATGGGCAGATATATCGCCCATGCAGATGTTCTGGTCTGCGGTGCCAGTTACCGTCAGGATGTCGGAGATACACGCTACAGCGGAAGCGAGATGCTGGTGCGTAAACTTGCTGAGATGGGTGCTGAGATGCGTGTTCACGATCCGTATGTAGATCACTGGTACGAATTTGAGAGTCAGGATACTTATCCGGCTGAAGGTTATTCATGGAGCCGTTTTTTCAGAAACCAGGATGAGCTTGTCAATATCAGGGTACAGAAAGATCTTCCAGCAGCCCTGAAAGGAATTGAGGCTCTGGTGCTTGCTGTACCACATAAAGATTACCTTAATCTTGATCCGGAGAAGGTCGTTGAGTGGGCCGGAGAGCCGATTGCTGTCATAGATTGCTATGGGATACTTTCTGATCAGGTCATTCGTAAATACTTTGAACTTGGATGCGAAGTGAAGGCCCTTGGAAGAGGGCACATTCAGAGATTAAAGGAAAGCGTAAGAAAGAAACGCTGTAGTTGATCTTATTGTTCAGTAAACTCTGGCATCATGAAAGGTGCCAGAGTAACTGTAACTTGACGAGTGATATTGCCAGTGATACAAATTGAACATCATTACTCTTTTAATCTCTGGACCTTTTTCTTTTCCAGACCGGTAATCTGTGCAATATCCTCGAAATTCATTCCTCTTTGAAGCATATTCCTGGCAATTTTTATTTTCCCCTCTCGTTTTCCTTCGAGCCTACCCTCTCGTTTCCCTTCGAGCCTGCCCTCAGCCTTACCTTCTATTAAGCCTTTTTTTCTCCCCGTTTTTTCCCCTTCAGACATCCATTTTTCAGCAATTGTTGCCATTATTTCTCCCCAGACATCTCTGTACTATCTACAATCCCCACTATAGTACATTATTCTTTTAATCCCTGAATACTTCTCTTTTCCAAACCGGTAATTTGTACAATATCCTCAATATTCATCCCTCTTTGAAGCATATTCCTGGCAATTTCTATTTTCCCCTCTCGTTTTCCTTCGAGCCTACCCTCTCGTTTTCCTTCGAGCCTACCCTCTCGTTTTCCTTCGAGTCTACCCTCTCTTTTTCCCTCAAGCCTGCCCTCAGCCTTACCTTCTATTAAGCCTTTTTTTCTCCCCGTTTTTTCCCCTTCAGACATCCATTTTTCAGCAATTGTTGTCATGATTTCTCCTCCGACATCTCTGTACTTATCTACAATCCCCGCTATAGTATTTAATTTCCCGACATCAGTGGTTAAATCGACATAATTAAGTAGAGCCTCCAGATAATCTGTTCTATTTCTGTCCTGATCTGAGGAAAAAACCATATTGAGGATTTGCTCCAATATTTCAGGCAGAGACTCTGTACCGGCATATTTTTGAAGTAAAAGCTGAGCTTTTAATGCTGTTTCACCCCTTATTTCTTCATCCTTTATCCGGGAAAGATCAAATACCTCACTAATGAATTCGGGGATATACGCGGCAGTATTTTTACCATGTTCAAAGAGATGAGTGATAGAATCCTTATACGGCCAGGGTTTCCTCCCTTGATAGAATATAACCGGCACAATAACCGGAAGTTTTTTGACTCTCTTGTTCTGTTTAAGATAAAGCTCCCAGATTTTCACCATGTTTCTAAGTAACTGAAATCCGGTGAAAGGATCAATAAAACTTTTATGCTCAAAAAGCATATAAATAAAGCAGTCTCTGTTATCCTTTATTTTAATACTGTAAAGAGTGTCTGAAAGATGCTCTGAGAGCTCCTTATCTATAAAAGTATCCTTCTTAATTGAGAGAGTTTTCAGGTCCAACTGCCCGGTTATCTGCTCAGGGAGATACTCACGGATAAAAGAACCTGCAATATCAATCCTGCTGAATGATTCCTTGAAAAAACGGTCATGAGGATTGGTATACTTCGGGTTACGCATGTTGAAAAAAATAATTGGAGCAATTAAGAAGTAAGGACAATGATTCATGGAGTGCAATAAAACTCCAGCTAAGGAGCCCTCATAATGAAATTTCATCATGTTCAAGAGTCAAAATCCACCACATCTACCTGAATTTCAACACTCTATTCAGGAAAATCTATCCGTTTCGAGCCTCTGAAAGCGTAATAATAAATTAAACTGCTATCCATTTTGTATTTTTAACCTCTTATGATCACCTTTGAGAATGTATCAAAACAGTACGGCAGCACGGTTCTTCTGGACTGTGTAAATGTATCAATACATGATGACCGCAGGACCGGACTTGTAGGTGTTAACGGATCAGGCAAGACTACACTCCTTCGTATGCTCTGTAGTGAAGAGCATCCAGACAGCGGGTCAGTCATAAAGCCTCCTTCAATGACAATCGGCTACCTTCCCCAGGAAGTAGAGGTACTTGACACTAAAACTCCTCTGGAAATAGTTCTGGAACCTTTTTCCCATATACTTGACTTCGAAAAACAACTTGAGTCAGTGTCTGAGAACCTGCATAAAGAAAATCTGGAAAAATCTCTTCAGAGGATCGATTCTCTTTTTGAAGCTGCAGAATTTCACGATATTTATTCTTTGACAGCCAGAGCCAGAGCGATTCTGGCCGGTCTTGGAATACCTGAGCAGAACTGGTCAGAGCCCGTTGAATTCCTCTCGGGAGGATTCAGGATGAGGGCTGTTCTGGGAAGACTCCTTTTATCGGCTCCCAATTTTCTGCTCCTTGATGAACCGACTAACCACCTTGACATGGATTCCCTTGTCTGGCTTGAAAAGTACCTTGAGCGTCAGAAATGCGGTATGCTTATCGTCAGCCACGACAGAGATTTCCTCAACCGCATTACAGATTACACTGCAGAAATCAGCAGCAGATCCATAACCCTTTACAAGGGTAATTACGACCAGTACATCGAGTCACGTGCCGAGGCTCAAGAAGCAACACTGAACAGGGCAAAAAACCTGCAGCTTAAAATTGCACAGACAGAAAGATTTGTAGAGAGGTTCAAAGCGAAAGCCACAAAGGCTACCCAGGCTCAGTCAAGAATGAAACTTCTTGATAAACTCAAGGCAGAGATGCCGGAAATTGAATCGGGCAACAAGCAGATTCACTTCTCGTTTCCCGAAGTAAAACAATCAGGCACAGTTCCTGTAAAGATTAATAACCTTTCTGCAGGATATGGTGAGCGGACGGTTCTAAGCAGAGTCTCTCTGAATGTAAACCGGGGAGACAAAATTGCAATTGTTGGCCCCAACGGAGCAGGAAAATCCACACTTCTCAAGACAATAGCCGGAATGGTGCAGCCATCGGCCGGGAATATTGAAATCGGGCATAATGTTGAAATCAGGGTTTTCGGGCAGCATCAGCTCGAACAGCTTGATCCGGAAAGAACGCTTTACGATACGGTGATGAAAGACTCTGTATCAACAGAAAAAACTTTTGTGAGGAGTGTTCTTGGCGCCTTTCTTTTCAGTGGCGATGATGTTGAGAAGAGAGTTGAAGTACTTTCCGGAGGAGAAAAAGCCCGTCTGGTGCTTGCTACACTTCTGTCGAGCCCCGGGAATGTTCTTCTTCTTGATGAGCCCACAAACCACCTTGACATAGATTCTGTCGGGAAGCTTGCGGATGCGATGTCTGAGTTTAAAGGGACCATCATTTTTGTTTCTCATGACGAGTACTTTATCTCCAGAATCGCTACCAGAATAGTTGAAATCAGGCCCGGAATGATCCGCGATTTCCCCGGAACACTTGAGGATTACAGAAGTTATGTAGAAACGTTCTTTTCTGGTGAAAAAGAATCGCCCGATGTAAACAGACAAACAGCTTCTGATGAAAAAGAGATAAGGATTAAAGAGCGCGAAAACCGCAAGAAACTCACCCGGGTCATAGAAAGACTTGAGCTGGAGATCAGCTCTCAGGAGAGCAAAATCACAGAACTGTCTTCTGTACTCAATGATCCTGCAAATGCCTCAAATCACGAACTGCTTCACAGTACAACTCTGGAAATAGAATCGATTCAGGCCCGAATCGACAAGCTTATGAGTGATTGGGAGAGCCGGCAGCTTCAGTTACAGGAATCAGATTCCGGTAAATAGTTCATGGCGGCTTTTCAGGAAGTGCAGTAATGAAGTATATTAAAAATCTTTTTCCCATAACAGGGAGTGAAAACTTGATGGAAAGGCGCGTATAAAATGTCAAAGTTCAGCGGAAAAGCCCTGCTACCCTGGCCGTTTGTCAGACAATACATAATTCCCGGTTTTATGAAAAATACCGATTCATGGTACATGATTCCCCAGCAGTTCAGAAAATATTTGGGGAACCATAATCCGGATAAAGACACTCCAGTGGGACAAATTTCACTGCGTGTAAATGAAGTGTGCAATCTTCGATGCGGTTCATGCGGCCAGTGGGGTGAAAACGGTCATCTGCGCCTGAAGCTTGAACGTGGCGAACGCCTTGACCAGCTTGATTTCGACACTGTAAAGCGAGTCATCTTTGAAACACGTCGTGACCGGCCATTTTATTACATATGGGGCGGCGAGCCGACAATGTGGAAGCCTCTTCTTCCCCTGTTTGAGGAACTGGCCAGATATAAACTCAAGGGCTCTATAGTCAGCAATTCTCAGGACATGGACAGGATTCTGGAAGATCTTATCGACACCGGTTCACTTCAGGTGCTTTTTTTAAGTCTTGATGGCTGGAACTCAGAGTCTCAAAACCTCATGCGCTCTCCTGCCAACGGCCGTTCATCTGACAATTTCGAAAAAACCATGGCTGTTATCGAGAAGGCTCATGAGATTAAGAAACGCAAAAACCTGCTTTTCCCGTTCATAATTCCGATCAGTGTGATTTCTAACCACAATTACATGCACCTGGCCGACATTCACCGCCTTGTCCTTGATAAAGCCCAGCTGCATCCGTTCTACTTCGGGTGGTTTATCACTGAAGAGAGATGTGCTCAACACGAGCAGGTCTTTGAAAACCGCTTCGGATTCAAGCCCCATAACCACAAGGGTTATCTCAAGTCATGTTTCAATGATGTTGATCCTGCAGAAACCGCACGCCAGATAAAGGAAATACACCAGATTTCAAAAGGCAGATCCTGTGTTCCGCAATTTCTTCCGGACATAGAAACTGAAAGTGAAATTCGCAGGTACTATGAGGATCACACCTGGCATTGCGGTTACCCAAGCTGTGAGAGCATCTATTATACCGCTGAGATATCTCCTGATGGTCGAGTCACACCATGTCGTGACTACCAGGATTACACTTGCGGCAATATTAACAAACAATCATTTTACGACATCTGGAATGGCACAGAATTCAAGCAGTTCAGACGTGAAATGAAAAAAGGCCTCATGCCTGTTTGTACCAGATGCTGCGGCCTTCAGGGTTTCTGATCAGATCGATTCAGGCATAATTTCAGTGGATGTAATATCAGCGAGTGTCTCAGCTCTTCTGATACACTCTGCTGATCCATTTTCCAATATCATTACCACAGCGGGTCGATATGTAATGAACTGCATCCACTGTGACATATTGTACGCACCTACCGGGCTAATGACCACTCTGCCGCCTACAGGAAGAGGCGGCAGGTAAACCGATTCCGCAATAACATCTATATTCATACAAAGAGGCCCGTAAAGCCTGCAGGGTTCGGGAATACCGGTGAGCTGGCAATCGGGCTGGATGGTATGATTGTACCAGGCGGATGTTGGAAGCACATTAATTCCGGCATCCAGAAGGTAGCATCTGGTACCATCTGCCAGTTGTTTGCGGGCGTGAACTGTTGAGATGAGAAATCCCGATTCGTCAACAACGGCTCTTCCGCTTTCGATATAGAGGAGCGGGAATTCCTTTGGCCTCAAACAGCGCAATAGCGCATTGCAGATTCCCTCAGCGTACTCATCTATACCTGGAACTGCCACATCCGGAGAAAGATACACACCTTTAAGTCTGTTGCGGGATGGAAAGCCTCCCCCGATATCGATGTATTCAATTTCGAAGTGATAGTCACTTTCGGTATCGTGCATAAAATAAGCAAGTTTCTCCGCCACAGAAACATAAGTAGAGGGTTCCAGGATAAATGTTCCGATATGGGTGTGGAGCCCCTTAAGAGTTAGAGAGCTGCTCCTTGCTATACGATTCGCAGCCTCTCTGGCCTGACCATTTTCAAAATTGAATCCGAATTTGTTCCACTGGGTGTACATGCCCGTTTCGAAATTTATTCTTATTCCTACAGGCACTTTCCTGCCTGTTTCTCTGGCACAAGTTTCTACCAGGTAAAGTTCATCAAAATTGTCGATGTTGATCATGCAATTATCATTAATAGCCTGTCTGATCAGTTCTGCCGGTTTATAAGGCCCATTCAGAATGATTGAATGACCGGGCACTCCCAGATCCCTCGCTTTTTTATATTCAAAACCTGAAACGACTTCTGCAATGGCACCTTCTTTATGCAAAGTGGCACAAACAGCACCCAGATAATTGGTCTTGTAGGGCCAGGCAAACTTGACATTTGGGTAACGTGTTGCAAAGGCTGCATGTATTCTGCGGAAACTGTTCACAAGATTTTTACGGCTGATAACAAACAGGGGGCTTCCGAATTTCTTTACAAGTGTTTCTACCGGAACTCCTTCAATTGAATCTCGAAAACTCCTGTAACACGAGTTGCCGAACTTATTCATAACCCCTGCGACCTGCTTGATCAAAACCGGTCTTATGTACTTTTTTTTTGTCATAATTACCACGTTTCCGCTTTTATTGAGACGTTTTCTATATCCTGAATATCACGAATCATTTCGCTTGTATATCTTATCATCATTTTCCCGGCATCATAATCTGAGTGAGTCTGGTGCCTGATTCCAAGAAGGCTTTTTACCATCCGTTCCGGAAGATTTATTCCACAGGCACACGACATGTAGATCCACGCAGGGAATCTCGGGTTTATCTCGATACAATAAAACTCATTTGTATCCCTCTCAAGAATCAACTCCAGCTCAAATGCGCCTCGCCACTGGAGTTTCTGAATCATCAGGTCTGCTGCTTCAAATATTTTGCTGTTCCTTACACTTACAATTGTCCATGCTTTTCCCAGACTGGTTGTGGCTACCTTCTTGACAGCTATCATCCCTGTTCCATTTCTTCCATCAGCAAGTCCTGCGCAGTTATATTCATCACCCGTAATACATTCCTGTACCATAACCGGGAAACCCCATTTTGATGCAAGCACATGAACAGTCTTTATAGCCTGATCAAGGCTGTTTACCTTTACAGCCTCATAAAATGGTCCTTTTACGAAGCACGGAAATCCTATTTTTCTGCAAGCCTCCGCTACCCCCGATGATTCTGCAACCACCTCTGTCACGGGGACTTTTAACCCGATCTGAGGGCCAATCTCAGAAAGCTTGCTTTTAGAGCGCATTTGAAAGCCCCTGACCCCTGGTACCATTATGCGGATACCCATTTTCTCCAGTTCTTTCTCGATACTCATGTAGAGTGGCATCTCAACATCAAGAACCGGAATCACTATATCAAGCTTCTCTTTTTCGTTTATATAATCGAGCCGTTCAAGAATTATTGAGGAATTACTCGATGGGTAAGGAAGAATATAGGACTTATCAAAAAGCCAGTCCATGTAGATTCCTGGTTCCAGGGTATCGTAAGCCAGACCGATAAGCCGTGCCGAAAGGTCGGATTCCTTAAGGCATCTTGCTACTCCGGTGCCAGGCCCCGGATTGTCAACCGCATTTATGCCGCTTACAGCTACTGTAGTCATATTTTCTTTCAGATCAGGTAGTTAGACCTGAGAGTCTCTATTAATTGTAAAATATCCTGTTCAGCAGTTTCAATATCAATATCGTACTGTTCACCCAGCTCTCCTGCGATTGCAGGAATAGCTGCCCCCGCTTTCAGCCTGTCAAGTATGTAAAGTCCGGTTTCGTTTGCGTTGAAACTGTTTCCGGTCACGGGATCAAATATGAACCCGGTACTTGAGATTGCCAGGTTGTGAAGTTTTGCAATATCCATTAATTTTTCTCCTGTTTTCCTGCAGACAGCAACTTCAGGTATTTCTTTGCAGTATCATTTGACGGATCAAGTGTCTTTACAGAAGTAAATACCTCACGGGAATCCCGGAATTGTTTCTTGTAATAAAGGTCTTCCCCGAGCTCCTGAAGAAACCAGACTGAAGTCGGGTAAACTGTAAGCATTTTACGGCAGGCTTTTTCAGCAAGGTCATATTTTTTATGCATCCTGAGCGCAACGACATACCAGTAGTTGGCAGTCGCATTGAGCGGGTCCATTTTTATGATCTGATAGTTCTGTTCTTCCACTTTAGCCCAGTCATTTCTGGCTTTATAGACAAGAGAAATACAGTTCATCACCTCTATTGATGCCGGGTAGACAGCCAGCGCTTTTTTCAAATACCTGAGGGCATCGGCATGCTTCCCGTCAAGATAATAGAGCCAGCCCACTCTGAAATTTATGGTATATCCGTTTTCAAAAGCAGATAAGACCGGATAAAGTACTTCTATTGCCCGAAGGTAATTCTGTGATCGCTCCAGAGTATATGATTCGTAGTATGCAGCTTCAATAGTTTCATCCGAAATCGAAGCGGAGGAAACTTCTCCAAAAAATATAGATATCAAAAGTAAAAACACAATTCGAGCAGTATTCACCATTCTATGAAAATTCCTCCCATTGCAGAGAATGAGTTATATGTTTTAAAATGTGAATATCTCAACTGCGAGTACAAAGTAAGCGGTAGTCCGCTCAACGAATACTCAATCAGAATTTTTCCTCCGTACAGAAACCGGTCTGTCTCATTAATTAAAACAAGTGATTCATTTTCAAATAGGAAAGCCCTTCTTCCAGCATTTCCTGCTATTGATAGACAAACCTGATTCAGCTTTAATCTTAACCCCAGATCCCAGGAAAACTGAATAGAACCTGGAATGGTAGATTCCTCTGCTGTTACAGCGAAAGGCTTAATCATGTTTGTAACAGCCTTCAGTTCAGCTGATCCATTACCGATTCTGAGATTTATTGACAAACAGGGAGAAGCCTGTGCGACATTATGCTCATTTAATATTGTATAGTACAAGTAAGATCCCCATGAAAATCTGCCAATACTGGTAATATGATTCAGTATGAATGTCTTGAGATTATCAGAGTATTCAATATTCGATTTACCGGCCTGCAAACCAAATTGAAGTCTTGTGTTCGGGATAATCTGGTAATAATTTGTATATATAAAATGAAAATCGTGTTCATAGAGATCAGCTAATTCCTGTGGCTTTTGAGGTTTTTTTACTTCTGAATATTCCCTGTTAATCAGTAGAGAGGCATATCCTGCAGTCAACAAGTTTGTATTAAAAAACAGTATTCCGGTACTTATCCCGGCATAGCTCCCGTGGTCAAGATTTTCAGCTTTTCTATAATCAATTAAACCACCGTACAAATTTGCCTGCAGCTTTATTCTGTCTTTTTCCAGCTTCTTGAGATTTTCGATTGCAGCTTTAAACTCACCGGTTCCAAAAAGATTATCGCCCCTTCTGAAGTATTCTTCTGCTTTTTCATAATTTTTTCTATCAAGGAAACTGTTTCCCATTGACAATACAAAATCTCGGGTAACATATTCCGGAATACCAGATTTTTCTCTGGATGCGATTTCCATTGTACGCTTAAAGATCGAATCAGCAATCGAAACTTTGTTCTGAAGGGCATAGGCTCTGGCAATTTTTTCCTGTATGAAGAAATCACC
Organism: uncultured Fibrobacter sp.; assembly: GCA_964387115.1. Classification (GTDB taxonomy): domain Bacteria; phylum Fibrobacterota; class Chitinivibrionia; order Chitinivibrionales; family Chitinispirillaceae; genus JAAYIG01. The sequence continues at coordinate 838 of CAYLVN010000031.1, read as the reverse complement.
GCTGCCCCCTGGAGCTTCCATCCCCGTAGAAATCACATCATCATATCTTTTCATTACAAGAAAGCAGTTCATCAACCCGTAATATGAATCGGCTTTAGAACCGGTCTCTTTTGCCATTGTGTAATAGACTACCGCACTATCAATCATTCCCAGCAGATAGAAACTATAAGCTCGTCCCAGAGGAGTTTCCGCCTGATCCTGAGAAAAGACATTGTGTACTGCCTGAAACGGATACAATCCCGTTAGAAGCATAAGAACCACAGGCTGTATAAAATTATTATTAAATCTTTTCCTGAACACGATGTAACTCTGTTTTCTTCTTTCCCGATTCAATTACAATAGAACTGAACCCCTTCTGCTGATCAAATTCGATCTTTGTCAGCACTTTTCTGATGCTGAAGGGTGTCTTTACATCAATAACTCCACTGACTGCACCATCAATCTGCCTTCTGTAATTTCCCTTTGCCGTAAATATTGTGTGGTTGAATGATTTGATAAAAGAGGACAAACCGTGATTTGACTGTACAAGAGAAAAATTGATATCATCACTCCATCTGACACATTCGTCTGTCAGAGGTACTCTCGGGAGTGCCAGAAAAAAGTACCTCAATGCAGACTGAGAGATTTCTTCAAACCTGTAGAATGTGAAAATTCCATCTCTGTTTGAGAAAAAAAGTTTCGCATTTTTGCCCTGTTCCCCGAAATAATAACTTCCGTCTGCAGCCATACCTACCTCAAGGCTCAATTTCCCAGTTCTGTTTCCACTTCTGATAATGTCATATGTAAACTGATTACCGAGAACAAATTGCAGTTTTCGTTCCAGAGGCCTTGACCTGGG